>PWJP01000006.1 GCA_003559985.1 Saprospirales bacterium | reverse complement strand
CATAAAAAGGATCAGCGGCTAGTGTGGCTGAGTCTCCTACCATAACCAATTTCTTCCTGGCTCTCGTCATGGCTACATTCATTCTCCGATAGTCCTGCAAAAATCCGATCTGCTGTTCTTCATTAGAGCGGACCAGTGTGATATAGACTATATCCCTTTCCTGTCCCTGAAAACTGTCGATTGTGGCCACAGTGACTGGAAATGGAGAACTGTCTTCCTCCATCTCTTCATTGATAAATTGCACCTGTGCAGAGTAGGGTGAAATTATGGCCGCTTCCGGTGCATCGATAAATTCAGCGTGGAGAAGTGGCTCTAAATGCTCCCTGATTATAAGGTACTCATCCTTGTTGTGGTAGCTTTTTGTCTCCGGGTTTTGTTTTTCAAAAAACCCACAGCCCGCCGTATCAATAAATTCGATCGCCTCCCTTGCTTCTTTGTCGGTTGAAATTTGATGGTTTGCCACACTTTCATGGGCCTTGAGTTTTCCCCTGTAAAACCACTCATTGGAAAAACCCATGATGGTGTTGTTCATCCGGTATTGGGTGTTGAGCAGGTAAAGCCCGGGGAATTTGCCTATTGCCAAATCCAATAGGGTTTTACCAAATTCTGTTTTCTCCGCTTCACGGGATTTAACAGTGGGAGGGAGTTGCCAGGGGTCTCCTGCCAAAATAATTTTTCGAGCCTTCAACATCCCTATCCAACAAGCTCCCTGAAGGGCCTGAGCCGCCTCATCTATGACGCAGTAATTGAATTCAATCCCATCCATCCAGGGGTTGTCCGCACCACTCAAGGTGCTACATACAACTTCAGCCCGGTCCAGTACCTCCGCTACCAATCTGTCTTCCAGTTCCCTTGCCCACTTTTTTAAATCTCTCGCCTCCGCAAAAAGTCTGCGTCTCTCTTCTCTTTGTTGTGGTCCGTAACTTCGCCTGAATTTTTTGGCTTGCCTGAAACACTCCTCAGCCTCAAGACGTATTTTTTTAAGCTGTTTGGCTTCGTTCTTTGAAAATACCAGGGACTCCAGGCTGCAGTCGAGCACTTCCCTGTCAATGCGAGACAGGTGGCCCATTCTCACCACTTTGAGACCCTCGCGATGCAATTGGGCAGCTATCCAGTCTGTGGCTGCATTGGATGGAGCGCAAACCAGTATCTTATTCCCCCGATGCACTAGATTAATGATGAGGTGCTTGAGTGTGGTGGTCTTTCCGGTGCCCGGGGGACCGTGAATCACTGCAATGTCTTCTGTATTGATGCCCGCTTCCACTGCATCTATTTGTGAGGGATTGAGGGCTTCAATTCGAGTCGCCTTTTCTCTAACTTTTATTTCTTGAGGTTGACTGTCTCCATAGAACGCCCAAACCAATTTTTTTGCCGGGTGATTGGCTTTGAGGTGCAGGAGCTTTTCCATTGAAGACCTCATCTGATCAAAGGTCTTTTCATCGTGAACCTGGTCCACTCCTATTCCTCCTTCAAATATCCAGTCGGGCAAGAACTCCTCGTGTAGTATGACCTTCATTTTGCCCCGGTGGAGGTAGTGAATAATTCCTCTGGTCTCGTGAGTGACTTGGCCATGTTTTAAGCGGAATACCCTCACGGGTTGACCACTTTGGAAGTGATCCCTCGTTTTTTTTTCCACATTTTTTCCAGCGGTAATAAAAGGCAATTCCCCTAAAGTAAACCCACTGTCCTCAATATCTACGGGATACCAGCAATAACCCTGATTTTTGCGTTGGTGTACCAGGTCATCTGTGAGTACGGTTATGGCCATTTTTTCCTGGTGACTCCGCTCCATTTCGAGACCCTCCAACCAGTTTTCTATGTATTGTGAGGGCGTTGAATATTCCATAAACTGTATTGAATGGGTGGTAGATGAAGTAGTAAGATAAAACGCCCCCTCGGGTAGAAGGGGGCGCTGAAAAGTTTTGTAAAAATTAGATGTCTCTACATTCTATTTCCCGTCGCGAATTTCATTGGCTCGTTTTTTTATTACTTCTACCACCTCAGGATCGAGTAGCGTGGAAGTATCTCCGAGGTTAGACGTATCTCCTTCCGCTATTTTTCTGAGAATTCTACGCATGATTTTTCCCGACCGGGTTTTAGGCAATCCCGGAACAAACTGCACCACCTCGGGCTTTGCAATTTTGCCGATTTGCTCAACAACCGATTGAATGATATCAGACCTCAGAGAGTCGGGATCATCAATTTGTTCCTTAAGGATAACGTAGGCGTAAATACCCTGTCCTTTAATATCATGTGGGAAACCCACTACTGCGGACTCCGCCACTTTTGAATTGGTGTTGATGGCACTTTCAATCTCAGCCGTTCCAAATCGATGGCCCGAGACATTGATTACATCGTCCACCCTTCCAATTACCCGGTAGAGGCCGTTTTTGTCTCTTTTCGCTCCATCACCGCTGAAATAATAACCCTTGAATTGCGAGAAGTAGGTGGTTTTACACCGATCGTGGTCTCCGTAAATGGTCCTGAGAATGGACGGCCAGGGGAATTTAATTGCCAGGTATCCCTCCTTTTCGTTTTCGGTTATTTCCTTCCCATCCTGATCCAGCAGTACGGGCTGTATTCCGGGAAGTGGCAATCCCGCATGGCTCGCTTTCATAGGGCTGTGCTTTCCCAGTCCACTTACTACGATTCCACCGGTTTCAGTTTGCCACCAGGTATCGACTATCGGGCATTTGCTCTTTCCGACCACTTTGTAATACCAGTTCCACGCCTCTTCGTTAATGGGTTCTCCCACTGTCCCCAGTATTTTCAGGGAATCCAGACTGAAACTCAATACGTGGTCATCTCCATGAGCCATAAGTGCTCTTATGGCTGTAGGTGCCGTATAAAATTGATTGACTCCGTGTTTGTCGCAAACCTGCCAGAACCTGCCCGGACTTGGATAGGTTGGGATTCCTTCAAACATCATGGTAGTAGCTCCATTTAGCAGCGGCCCGTAGATGATATAACTGTGACCCGTGATCCAGCCAATATCTGCCGTGCACCAGTATATGTCAGACTCCTGATACTGAAAGACATTCATAAATGAGTAACCCGCGTAAACCATGTATCCACCGCAAGTGTGAAGAACACCTTTGGGTTTTCCGGTAGAGCCCGAAGTGTAGAGGATAAAAAGAGGATCTTCTGAATCCATGGGTTCGGCAGGGCAGTGGTTATCAACTTTTTCCATCTCCTCGTGCAACCAAAGATCTCGCCCATCTTCCATGTTCACATCCCAATTGGTGCGTTCAGTTACGATAACTTTTTCCACCGAGTCGCATTTTTTCAAAGCCTCATCGACAATTCTTTTGACGGGAATCTCCTTTGTTCCCCGGAACAATCCATCACTGGTGAGGACGAATTTCGCACTGGCATCATTTATCCGGTCAGCAAGGGCGCTCGCACTAAAGCCTGCGAATACCACGGAGTGTATGGCACCAATTCTGGCACATGCCAGCGTAGCGATAGCCAGGTCTGGAACCATGGGCATATAAAGGGCCACCCGGTCTCCTTTTTTTGCTCCGTGCATTTTGAGAACATTGGCGTATTTACATACCTTATCGTGCAGTTCTCTGTACGTCAGGCGGACGACTCGTTCTTTTGGATCATTCGGCTCCCAGATGATGGCCAGTTTATTGCCGCGCTCCGCGAGGTGCCTGTCCAGGCAATTTTCTGTGATATTCAACTGGCCGTTTAAAAACCACTTGACCTTTGGTTCTTCGAAGTTCCATTCGAGTACCCGGTCCCATTTTTTACTCCACTGGTAATTATTGGCCATATTCCCCCAGAATCCCTCCGGGTCATTCACGCTTTTTTCGTAGTCTTTTTGATACCTCTCAAAAGAATCAATTCTGAAATCCATATGCCTCGGTTTTATAAGTTAGAAAGTCAGTTCCCTTCAAGGGAATTATGTTTACTTGGTTCTGCTAATGTATAAAAAATCAACAAGTGTTGAGGAATAGAGTGAGATTTTAGAGGATTTTCTCAAACCAACATAGTTGCTGAACGCTTCAGAGTCAGGTCGGCGGTGAAAACACCCGGACTAGAATATCACTTTGTTTCCCCTGCAGACTGAGAACTGGCGTTTTTTGCTGACTTGAATAAAATCATTTAAGATAGGTGGGTGTTTTTTATTGGTCAAAAAAATAGCTACATTTACGGCAAATTTTGAAAGCTTAAATTATGGCTATTTCACTGAGTTCTTCCAATGTGGGAAACCTGAAACGAAGGGTTGAAAATTACAAAGAAGTATTGAAAAATACGGAGGTTTACAGAGAACTCTGGAAAGACAGTTTTAAGGAACAGGTTATAAGTAATCTGACGGAACTTATAAAAGAGTGTGAATTAACTGCCAAAGTAGAGGTGATGGAGCAAATGGAGAACCTTGAGGCCATTATCTTTACTCTGGGCGAAACCAAAAGCGGCATGTACCAAAGGGTCAGTGATTCCATCCAACGACACCTGATCAAACACAATGGATCTCTGATCTATCAGCAGTTGTTCAATGGGAAAATCCTGGTTTTGGTGCAGTACCCCTATATCGAGGGTTATGGAAAGCCCAGGCAGCCGCATACCATTTCTGTTTATCGACCCGATGAGATCAAGCCGGCCTTTGTTGCGCGACATCTGGAGACCTTTTTTACGGAAATTACCAATTGGGAGGATTTCGTAAATGATGAGCCTCAGAAGCGCATTGGTTTTGATCTGAATTTTGGTCAGACCGGGAAACCACCTCAATAATAAACATCGCTTAATAATGGATACCAAAGAAAAAATAGTGGCCAATTGGCTGCCGCGTTACACCGGAATGCCCTTGGAAGAGTTTGAGAAGTATATCCTGCTTGTCAATTTCAGCAATTATGTGGAGATGTTTGCCGAGCGGCACAATGTCAAAATGTACCGCAAAAACATGAGTTGCGCCAGTGCAGAGGGCATCACCATAATTAATTTTGGAATGGGCAGTGCCAATGCTGCAACTATTATGGACCTGCTCGTGGCTATCGAGCCCAAAGCTGTCCTTTTCCTCGGTAAATGCGGTGGACTCAAAAGAAAAAACGACATCGGAGACTTGCTTTTACCTATTGCCGCCGTGCGAGGTGAAGGTGCATCAGATGATTACTTCCCACCCGAGGTGCCTGCATTACCTGCTTTTGCCCTTCAAAAAGCCATCTCAACAACCATCCGGGATTACAATCTCGACTATTGGACGGGTACAGTATATACCACCAACAGGCGCGTTTGGGAACACGACCTGGAGTTTAAAGACTACCTGCGGGAAATACGCTGTATGGGGATTGACATTGAGACAGCCACGCTGTTTTCTGTCGGCTTTTTCAATAAAATACCCACAGGTGCTCTTTTGCTGGTCTCAGACATACCCATGATTCCCGAGGGGGTAAAAACGGACCAAAGCGATGAAAAAGTCACTACCAATTTCCTCCACAGCCAGCTCGACATTGGGATCGATTCGCTAAAACAGTTAATCAATAATTCTCTGACCGTCAGACACCTCAGGTTCTAAATCTCAGAGACCCTTTCCTGATTTCTAATCCTCTATATCTTTGAACATCTCGTGGTAGTAGTTCAAACAGGACTTTCATCAGTTTTTGGATCCCAATCAGATGTCCCTGGAAGTGATTTTCCTTCTGGTTTCTTGCCTGGCGACTTACCTCTCGATTACTGTGTTTCCATATTTCAACATTAGCACTGGTTTTATCTGAGTGCGCATTTGATAAATGAGTCTATCCATCTCGTGTTTTGGAAAAAATCTACAAAATTAAAGCATTGAAAATCAAATTGATAGGGCTCGCTCGTCTGCTTTTCTCAAAAATAATAGACTTCTCCGGTTACCTTTTGTCACTTCAGTGTAATTAACAAGTACAGTTCCTTAATGGGACGAAATGTGCAGGCTTCAAAGGAAGTCATTACTGACGCAGCGATACCGGGATTTTTTATTGGTTTTCCCGGGTTTATCGCAAGAGGTCGAATCAAATAATGAGTTGATCCCAATGGACTTTAATAGTCCGAAACCATATCGGGCTCTGCCAGATAAGATTGTTATGGACGCGACTATCCCATAAGGCCATCCCCTCCCCGGCCCTGGGATAGTCCTTTTTTATTTCAGATTCTATCTTTTAAGTACTTCCTTGTCTGGTATGCAGGTGTTTACGGTGGCTGTCTGACAAGTGATTTTCAGCGTAAAATAAATCAGAGTCGGTCTGGAATTCCTTCCGTACTCAAGACTGATTAATTGGCTTGCATGGCGAATTTCAGTTCCATACTCGCCATACAAAGAAACTTAGCAATAGAATAAGTAAACTAAAGCCCACAAGTGGAATCCATGGGGTAACTTGTTTCTTTGGCATTGCCTCCACCCCGCTTTGGATGAGTACAAATCCACCCCAGTAAAAGGGAGGGTATTTTTGTGCCATTTCCCTCTGAGCCTCTGCAAAAGCCTCCCTGGTAGTATTACCGGAGAGCCAGTTGGAGTAGAATGCGGTCATAAGTTCCCGGCTGGTCTGGTCCGGAACCTTCCACAAGCTAATGATGAGTTGATCCACACCTGCTATTTTAAAGGCCCTCTGCAACCCCTGTACTCCATCTGTTCTGCTGAGGTCCCCAAGCCCGGTTTCGCAAGCTGACAATACAACAAGGGTGCTGCCGGAAAGATCCAGGTTGGCTATCTCAAAAGCTGTAAGAATGCCGTCCTCATCGTCATGTGGATTGTATCCGTTAACCCAGGTGTAATTACCACCTGCCATTATCAAACCGGATCGAAAAAGGGGATCGTTGAAGGAGGTCTCGTCCTCATCTGGATTGAATTCAGATTTTTGATCGGGAAAGAAAAAACCGTGGGTGGCAAGGTGAATAATGGAAGGGCTGTTCCCACATATCTTTTTGAAAGCAGATTCAGTAGCATTTTTCCCTGTTAATAGATTGGAACTACCGGACTTGAGTTTTTGATAAATTGACTCCACTTCTTTCCGGGTGTCCGGCAGGGATTCCCAAAAGCTACTCAATTCTCCTCTTGATACCGCCGATCTAAACTCATTGTAAGCAAGGAATTGTTCGTCCTGGTCAATATGTGAATCATCCAATATTTCCTCCAAACCGTATTCAATACCTCCTGCTAGCCAGGCTGACTTTTCCTGCGGAATATTCATTGATTCCATCAAGTCTGCAGTACTCCACAGTCGCACTAAGTCCTTTCGCTCACTAAGATATTCGCCATCCGGGGTTATCAAAGCATTAAAATTGATCTTGGATAACAGTCCGGAAGTGGAGTAAAAGATGGTAGATTTTTCTGACAACTTCTCCTCCAATTCTGAAAATATGAGTTCGTATAAACCACTTTCCGGAGAGGCATACAGCAAATTGATGAAATCTTCCTCGCTTTGATGTTTCTCTACTGCCAACTTCTCATTGAGTTCTGATTCTTTAAAAAGCTTGATAATTTTTGGGCTCTCATACCCATGCGCAAGTACTGCAGCTCCGTAAACCACTTCCGGGTCATCCAGAATGCGCCTGCCTATGTTGGAATGGATAAATTCTATGGCAACCTCTCCGGGATTAAGTCTATCACGGATTTCCTCCCATTGGACCTGATTCATAAAATCTTCAATGGCTACTGAGGCATTAATTAGAGAAGTTTCCATTTTTTCGGCAGCAGCAATGAGGCTGTTCAGGTTTTTATCCCGTAATTCTCTGGGTTTGGTATATTCTGAAGCAATGCGATTTCTCAGTGAGTTCCATTTGTTAAACTGGTTTCTCAGCTCTTCATCTCCCGAGTTGTTTATACGCTGGAATAAGTTGGACATCCGCTTTGTAGCGAGGTTACTGCTGTTTAGTGTGTTTTGATATAAGACCATGTTAATCTCCTCATCGTGGAATTCCGATTTTAATCCAAGTGTAAATAAATCATCGAAAATTACCTGGAGTCTAGGGAGTTCACGGAGCATATCTCTATCTGACCCCAGTGCTATAACCTCTCTGACATAAGATTCCATATAGGCATTGGTCTGTAGGAAGTAATCTCTGGCCTTATCCATTTTGCCATAGTTTTCATACAGTAATCCCAGGGATCGCAATATAGTGCCGAAAGCGGGATTGGCCTTAATCAATGATTGGTCCATGATGTCCAGTGCCCGGTAAAGGTAGTCCTCGGCCAGTTGGTTTTCTTTCAAATTGAGATATACAAAACCCATTTTTTTCAATCTGAGTGCATAATGGAGGTGGTCTTCTCCATATATTTCTTTACTCAGGTCTTTAGCGTGTTTCAAAAGAGGTAGAGATTTCTCGGGTGCCAACTGTGTGTAAATATAGACACTGGCTTTGTTGGTCAGTATGGTAGAATAATTGGCACTGTATTGCTGTTGATTCTCCTCCAGGAGTCTTAGAGATTTATTGTAATATTCATGAGCCTTTTCGGGCTCATTCATTTTTTTATAAGCACCGGCAATTCCATTTAGGGGTTTGTAGTTTTCCGGGTGGTCTTCTCCAAAGAAATTACGGTTTAATTCCAGCGATTTTTGAAAATAGCGCCTGGCATCCTCTAAAAACCCTAAATCCAGAAGCAAGGAACCCAGGTTGTTCAGTGTTGAGATACTCACCGGATGGTCTTCTCCAAAGTGCTCTTCTATTAATTGCAGGCATTCGCGGTGCATGGTGTAGGCATCTTCATAATACCCTGAATTTTTGTAAAGATTGCCCAGTCTTGTTTTAATCGATACCCTTATCCTCGGTATGCCATCCTCAAGGTTTTCATAGATGGAATGAGCTTTAATTAATTGCTCAAGAGCCAGAGGTGTTTCCCCCAGCCTTCGATGGAGGTCTGCTATATTGCTGAGCAAAAGTGCATACTCGCGATGTTTCTCACCGTAGTAGCTGCGTATGTTCTCCAATGCAAGGTAGAGTTTCTCATTGGCTTTATCGAGCTCATTGTTGCTTTGATAAAATAATGCCAGGTTGTTCAATCGACTACCGTAACTCGGATGATCCTCTCCCAATGTCTCCCTGGTTTGGACAACCGCTCTTTGCAAATAGCCATAGGCCTTTTCTCGCTCTCCCAGCCTGCGGTAGAGCACTCCCATGGTGCTCAGACTCATCCCGTACAGTGAATCTTTTTCTCCAAAATTGGATTGAATAAAATCTTTGTATTCTATGTTGTGCTTCAGTGCAGAGGCAAAGTCGTCCGTATAAAACGCCTGTTCTACCTTGCTGTAAAGTTCTTTTGCTTCAGCTCTGGCTATGCTGTCTGTTGTAGAATTTGCCTGACTTACCGCTGTATGTTGGCAGAAAAACAATGCAATTGAAAGCCATATGCTAGCTAAAACCCTGGTTCCCATTCCCCATATTTTGCCCATAAAGGTATTAATTTGTAGTAAAATAGGCAAATTGCTAAGCTCGCAGGCTTCGTTGTGCCGGTTTAATACTTTCTGTTGGTGTGGTTGAGTCTATTTCGAATACTACTGACAAGTTACCGTACTTAATATTCCCTTTTGGCAGTCTCCAAATATTGATGGATGGCACTTTAATAACACTAATCTACGCTGTTTATTTATGCTTAAGTATGTGATGAGAGTCAGGGGCTTAATCACCACTTCTGCACTAACTATACTCGGGACTATTTCTATTCCACCTCAGTTTTTCCCATCGTGCAAAAAAAATTAAAAAAAAGTGTGTGGTTATGGTTACTTTTTGATGATATAATGTGATATAGAGAGTGAAATGCCATATTTGACCCTGAGATAAACAGCATTGCTTTTTGCCATTCAGGCAATCCATGTTCTGTTAGATATTGTGGACACTTTAGAGTGGATTGTTTTGGCAATTGCCCGAATATGTGGATATTTGTGCGGTTGAAGGGTTTAGAGGGTTCTGGCTTTTGTCTTCGCAGACCAAAACCTTAGCTTTTGGCTTTACTATATTCTAAGCGAATTTGACAGATGGACTTTGATAAAGATTTTGATGTAGAGAGGTATGAAAGGTATTACTCGGGAGAAATGACCGGGGATGAACGCCTGGAAATGGAGAAGGAACTATCCTCCGACCCTCTGATGCGTGAAAACTACCAGACTTTCGTAGAAACCATGGATGCCCTGGCCCATGAATCTTTAAAGAAAAAGATAGCAGCCAACCCCGAATTTCGGGCAGCTATCCGAAAGGGCTTGGAAAAGAGGAAGGATCAAAGCAAGTACAGCAAATGGGCGGTTTTGGGATTGTTGATATTGCTGTTGGCAGCTTTGTCCATATTCGCTTATTTATTATTCTTTCAACCTAAAGTTCAATCCCCGGACGAACAAGAAATTCAGCATCAGGATATAGCCGCTCTGAGCATGGATCGGGATCAGCGCCATAAAATCGTTA
The DNA here is from genome assembly GCA_003559985.1 of Saprospirales bacterium. GTDB lineage: Bacteria > Bacteroidota > Bacteroidia > Chitinophagales > Saprospiraceae > PWJY01. Next base: position 16,951 of record PWJP01000006.1, on the reverse strand, counting down.
TGTATTTTGTTGAGAATGCTCACCTGCCCGACTCACGCCTGAGAGGTTTGGAATCAGAAACAGGCCCAGGGGACATTTCAGTTGAATTAGAGATTTGCCGGGATTTGTTGCTTGAAACACACTATGAGATGGCCATGGATTGTCTTAATGACCTGACTGTCCAAAATGATGAATCCAGGTGGCTTTATGCGCTCGCACTTTTCGGCAGTAATGAACTGGAAGAAGCAATTGACCGAATGGAGCATATTAGATCCGACCGAACAAGTAGATTTTTCCCATCTGCCAGGCATTTTCTCGACTCCATTAGCAGCAATTGACAATTATTTTCCCCCTGAAGGGCTATCCTGCCTAAATTCTGGCTTTTAAAAAGTATTATTTGCTCCTCCGTTGATACTCTACCATTGATTTTACTGCGTGCTCACCGGTTTCAATTTTATGGTATGATAAAAACCCTGTTTGTCCATCTAAATAACTGCCTTAATGGCTATCAATGCAGAGAACTCATAAGGCTAAACTTTTTATAAAATCTACTGATTGTTACCGCCCTTTTCAACTGTCAGGTTATATTGGCCTTTCAAATAATCACAGTTGGCTTTTTAGTTGGATTCATAAGGCCTACGCAACTGAGCCTGCATAAAATATGTCAACGAACAAAGAAATACTCAGGGGCATTATTGACGGAGACAGCCGAACAATAAGCAGGTTGTTAAAGCAACTCACGTATTCCGTTGGCAATTCCCTTAAAAACAGTGGTCTGAACGATGAGGATATTGAAGAGGCCGTGATGGATGCCATGGTCATTTTCATCAAAAAAGTCAAAACCGGTGAGTTTGAAGACCGGGGAATTCCTGTGATATCGTATCTGGCTAAAGTAGCCCGGTACCGCGGACAGTATTACTACAGGAAAAAAGCAGGCAATCTTGAATACCCATCCGATGAACTTGATAAGTGGAAAGAGGAGGAGAGAGTTGACCCGGAGAATTGGGATTATGTTAAAAGGGGACTTGAGGAATTGCCTGCTTCGCAAAGGCGCTTGCTGGAATTAACCTATATAGAAGGATACCGCGATAAAGAAATAATCGATACCGGTCTTTCTGCTTACTCTACCATTTCTTCATTAAAATCCCAGAGGTACAAGGCCCTTCGCAATCTCAACAGGATTGTTCAGAAGTTTACTAAAGGCATCGAAAAAATGTAAGAGACAAAAAGTGAACCATGGTCGTTTTTTGCGAATCACTTGCGTGGCCAGTTTCTACCCCTATTGTTATCAAATAAAAGCTCCCGGTTGTTCTTCCCATCAAGGGAAAGTCAAAATCTGCTTTCAGTGCAATTCACATATTCCCGGCTCCGTTCTTCAGCCTCGATTCACCTTTTAAAATGGCACTTTGTAGCCTAAGGTTAATTAACCCGGCAATTTTAAAAACGCTGCATAGTTTATAATTCTGATTGTTTGAGGATGTAAATTAATTAAGGGGATCAGGATTTAGTCGCTCCGACATTTTTACATACTTTTGTAGTCGCTAAAAAACAGCTGAAGAATGATTGAAAGTGGAATGAGAATCAGATACAAAACACTGCGTGTTACTTTTCTGGCAATGGTGAGTTGTATCGCATTAACATTCAGTGCGAATGCCCAGCTCGATAGGTTAGATACTCTTTCTTTTGGTGATTTTTCATCAATTGAAGAAGTTGAAATTGGTGGTATCACCATCACCGGAGCAGAGTACTCTGATCACAATGCCATCCTGGCCGTTACCGGATTGCAGGTAGGCCAGCAAATACGAATTCCGGGCAGAGCCATTACCAATGCCATTGAAAAGCTTTGGGACCTCAACCTATTTACCGATATTTCCATAGTGCAAACCCAGAAGGTGGGTGATGTGGTGTTCCTGGAGATTCAGTTGGAAGAGATGCCGCGATTCAGCAGACACTCCTATCAGGGTGTCAGGCGATCTTACCACGATGACATGAATGATAAGGTTTCCAGGCACCTACGCAGAGGTAGCATAGTAACCGATAATGCACTGAAAAATGTGGAGAGAGACTTACTTAAATTTTTGAGTGAAAAAGGTTATTTGGATGCGGAATTAGAGATCATAAAGAAAGAGGATGATCGCATGTCCAATGCCGTTGAGCTTCAGTTTGTGGTGGATCTACAAGACAAAGTGAGAATTCGGAACATTAACTTTGAGGGCAATGAAGTGGTGCGTGATAGAAGGTTGAGAAGGGAAATGGACGACACCAAAGAAAGACGGCGACTATTTGCCCGTTCCAGATTTGACAGAGAGCTCTATCAGGAAGACCTGAAAAGGGTTATTAGACATTACAGATCTTTGGGCTACAGCGATGCCAGAGTTGTGGAAGATTCAATTTGGCGCGATGACGGGGGTATGCTCAATATTTTAGTTACCATCGAGGAGGGTAATAAGTACTTTATAAGGGACATTACCTGGTCCGGTAATACACTTTATGACGATCGAACCCTGTCCTCCGTTCTTGGAATTAATAGAGGGGATCCTTACAATCCCGAGCTCATGGACAGACGGCTCAACTTTTCAATGGATGGCCGGGATGTCAACTCCCTTTACATGGATGACGGCTACCTCTTTTTTAATGTGACCCCCATTGAGGTGGCGATTGAAAATGATTCCATAGATTTCGAAATGCGGATTTTTGAAGGACCGCAAGCCAGTATCGATCGCGTAGTAATCCGCGGAAATGACAGAACGCATGAGCACGTGGTTCGCCGTGAACTCAGAACGAGACCGGGACGCATTTTTAGCCGGTCCGATATCATTCGATCCCAACGGGAGATAATCAATCTCGGCTATTTTGATGGAGAAAACATGGATATTCAGACGCCGGTAAATCCCCAGCGTTATACCGTCGATATTGAGTACGACCTCCAGGAAAGACCATCGGATCAGGTAGAACTCTCGGCAGGTTGGGGAGGTTTCAGCGGACTTATCGGAACTGTTGGTGTTCAATTCAACAATTTTTCCGTGCGCAACCTTTTCAATGGAAGTGCCTGGCGACCATTGCCCCAGGGTGATGGACAGAGACTCTCCCTCAGGGCCCAAACCAACGGACGATTCTTTCAGTCATACAATGTTAGTTTTACAGAACCGTGGCTGGGAGGTAATAAGCCGACTTCTTTCTCCATAGGTGGGTACTATACGAAGTTCACCAGTTTGTTTAGTGGGCAGCAAGCGGCAGGTTCTCGGGGTTCATTGGCCATTGCCCGTGGCTTCGTGGGAATCGGAACCCGCTTGAGTTGGCCGGATGACAACTTCGTATTCAACTCGAGAATTAACATTGAAAATATCCGGTTGAATGATTACGGATCATTCTTTTCCTTTGAAGGCAGACCGGTTGACTTTGGAAGTTACAACAACTTCTCACTGAATCTGACCCTTGCCCGAACTTCAATCAGTGACCCCATTTTTCCACGTACTGGTTCAAAATTATCATTCAGCCTGCAGGTCACCCCTCCATACTCACTATTTAAAAGTGGCAGGTTTTGGGAACTCAGCCCCGAAGAGAGGAAGGCTCTGATCGACAGAGAAAATGAAGGCAGGGATGTGCCGATCAGTAAGCAGCAAGAAACTGAACTTATAGAACGACAAGAGCTCGCTGATAGATTCAAATTTTTGGAGTACCACAAATGGAGAATCGATTTTGAGTGGTTTACTCCCATTGTGGGTGATTTGATTTTCAGGACTTCCGCAAAAATGGGATACCTTGGTTATTTCAGCAGTACGGTTGGCCTTTCACCCTTTGAGCGATTTGAACTCGGCGGTGACGGTCTCAACAACCAGCAGACCGGTATCACTGGTAAGGATATTATCAGGTTGAGGGGTTACGAGGTTAATGATATACGTAGAAACCTGGTGGATGATGCCTCTATTTTCAATAAGTTTGAAATGGAACTCAGATACCCGATTTCCACCAATCCTAATTCAACGATTTATGTGCTTGGATTTTTGGAAGGTGGAAATGCATGGAACAGTTTCAGCGACTACAATCCCTTCGATCTGAGAAGGTCTGCGGGTGTTGGACTTAGGGTGTTTTTGCCGATGTTCGGACTGCTTGGATTTGACTACGGATTTGGTTTCGACAAACCTGAATTGCGCGGCTCTTCCTGGTCAGAATACGGTACGTTCAGCTTGATCCTTGGATTTGAACCGGATTAATCTCTTCAATATTTGCGACACCGGTTTGGATTGCACTCGCAAATATTGGTGAATTATTCGAGCGTATGAGTTCCATCGAAATCCCTTCTACCGATAGTCGGGCAGCCTTATGTATAGAATCTAAGGAGTCAATCCCAATTCCATTGCACCATTAGACCATTTGATTTTCCATCTTTGGGACTGATCAATAATTGATAGAGTCCTGTTGCTGAAAAAACTTTTAGGGTTGGACACTTATTCCTCCTCTTCCCCCAGAGAATCCAAGTCGATTATTTTCGTGTCGCGCAAGAAGCAATACCACTTGATTACTTTTTTTATGTCTCCTGAAGAGACGCGATCGGGGTCGTAATCCGGTACTGCTTCCTCAAAAATGGTGCGCTGGTCGTCTGTGCTGATTTTATCCGATACAGTAGTTTCTTCCTTCTGGTCTATTTGATGCAATGACTTTAAAATGTCGGGGATGGGGGTGGCATCTGTCATTGTGTAAATAGAAACACCTGCCAGTGGTGTGAATTGATGTTTTCTCAGGGAGCAAAATTTTCGCTTCCCGTCCACGGGGTTTTCCACTATCAATCCATTTGGCCGGTTGGCGACCATTTTAAAGAGTCCCGGCATACCGGAAACTGAGATCAGGTCTTCAAAATTTACTTTTTTCATCTCGTATTTTTTTAAAAATGCCTTTTGTCGAATCAAAAATCACTTATTCTTCTCAATGCCACCTTACACCGCCCCTCTAAAATGCTTTATTCTTTAAAATTGTTGTCACCCTGTTTCGCTGAGTTTCACCCAGTCCGTATTGGTTATTCCTCCTTAGAAAAACGCATTGGAGCTGCATTATTGGTTTTGATGACTTAATAATCCAGTAATTCACGGAGTTTTTTCTGAAAGCGCTCCACGGGTAAAAATTGTTTCTCCAATTGCGCGGCAAAAGGGACCGGTGTATCCATACTCCCTATTCTGCAGACGGGGGCATCCAGTTTTTCAAACAATTCCTCCCCTATCCAGGAGGCTATTTCTCCCCCTATTCCACCAAACTTAGTGTCCTCGTGCAAAACGATGACCTTGCCTGTTTTGCTTACTGTCTCTTTTATGGCATCATAGTCGAGTGGTACCAGCGTACGGAGGTCCAAAACATCTCCCTGAACTCCCATTTCCTTCAGTTGTTCCAATGCCCAGTGAACGCCACTACCATAAGTGATTACCGAAACCTGATCCCCCGTGGCGTGCAATCGCGCTTTACCCTCGGGGATGGTGTAATAACCGGTAGGCACATTACCACTGATCTTCCGGTAGAGGGCCTTGTGCTCGAAAAACATGACCGGATTGGGGTTTTCAAAGGCAGTTAGCAGGAGGCCTTTGGCGTCTTCCGGGGTTGAGGGGTAATAGACCCTCAGTCCGGCAGTATGAGTAAACCAGGCTTCGTTACTCTGCGAGTGAAATGGCCCGGCGCCTGTTCCCGCCCCGGTTGGCATGCGCACCACTATATCCGCGGCTTGCCCCCATCGGTAATGGGATTTGGCGATGTTGTTAGCCAATTGGGTCATTCCACAACTGACGAAATCGGCGAATTGCATTTCAATCATGTTTTTGTAACCCTTTATCGACAACCCCAGTCCAATTCCCAGAATAGCGCTTTCACATAGCGGGGTGTTTCTAACGCGGTCCTGTCCGTATTTTTCCAGGAGACCGGAAGTTATCTTAAATACCCCTCCGTAGTCCGCTATATCCTGCCCCATTAATATGAGCTCGTCGTGGTGCTTCATCCCCTCCTGCATACCATCCGCCAGCGCGTCAATAAATCGCATTTCCTTTTTTTCGCCACCGGCTTCAGATTCAGTCATGGGGAAAGGCGCGTACACATCCGCCAGTTCAGATTCGGCCCCGGAGTCCGGTTCAGGTTCTTCAAAGGCTTTTGCAACCTCGCCTTTGATAAATTCCTTCAGCTCCTTTTTCCGGTCTTCAATCTGAGATTCTTTCAGTAGTTTTTCTTCGAGAAGAAAATGTTCAAAATTTGAGATGGGGTCCCGTTTTTCCCATTTGTCAAAAAGCTCTGAGGGTACGTATTTTGTTCCGGATGCCTCCTCATGCCCGCGCATTCTGAAAGTCATGCATTCCACCAGAACGGGTCTCGGGTTTTTTCGAATGTCCTCCGCGAGGGAGTGAATGGTGTTGTAAACTTCCACGATGTTGTTCCCGTCGATTACATAACCTTCCATACCGTACCCTTTTGCCCGGTCAGCGAGTTGTTCGCATTTGTACTGTTCGGTATGTGGTGTGGAGAGACCGTATCCGTTGTTTTCAATGACAAAAATGACGGGCAGGTCCCAAACGGAGGCCACATTCATTGCTTCGTGAAATTCTCCTTCACTTGTACCCCCTTCTCCGGTAAAGGCCAATGCCAGTTTTTGCTCCTTTTTGAGCTTGTGAGCCAATGCCACTCCACCTGCTACAGACAGTTGTGGTCCGAGGTGACTGATCATGCCCACTATGTGGTGTTCATTGGTTCCAAAGTGGAAGGAGCGATCCCTGCCCTTTGAAAAGCCGGTCGATTTTCCCTGCCACTGTGCAACCAGCTTTTTAAGGGGTACATTCCTGGACGTAAAAACTCCAAGATTTCGGTGCATACTGAAAATGTACTCATCCGGTTGGATGGCCATTGTGGCTCCCACGGAAATCGCCTCCTGGCCTATGCCGCTGAACCACTTACTTATTTTTCCCTGCCGGAGTAAGAGCAGCATCCTGTCCTCAATCATGCGAGTGAAGAGCATCCCCTCGTACAGTTCCAGCAACTTTTTTTGGCTCAGTCCTTTGATGTCGTAAGCTATCTCACGATCTATTGCTTCCTTCATATACAATTCTGTACTTTTTACCGCTTAAGGTGATTTGCAGATCACGGGTCCATTTCAGCTTGCAAATATAAGCCTCTGCGACAGATATGACAGTTTCTGCTTTATTTATCGCAAACCCATCTGTATCCTACCTCTCAAAAACAGCTCGGAATATGTCCGGGCTTTTTAACGGTGTCATACCGTCCACATGTATGGTGTAGTAATCGACCATACGATTAAATAATTGTCTCCTCGTCTCTATATCAATGATGCTTTTTTGAACCGGGATTGGTCCCTTTTTGGTGGAATTTAATTTTTTGAGAACAAGAGTTTGCTCCTCGTTGAGAAATTGGTCATGTGGTGGGGGTGAGGAGTGAGCAACACCCTCCCTGAGGTCGAGAAATCTGGAATCCACCCGGTTAAATTCCGGTGAAATACCCAGGTGAGATGCGAGATTGAGCATGAAGAGAATCGGCAGATCGGGATTGACCGCATCATCCGATTCCAACCTACATATGGTTTCTCGAACGAATTCAAAAAGATCCGTTTGTGATTCCCTGTTTTTGATGGTTTTTTTGAGGAGCTCAGCAATAAATTGGGAGATGGCTATTCGCTTGAGATCTTCGAATACCCTCATCATGGGAATAGAGGGTTTTGCTTCTTTGAGCCTGTGCATGTTGCTACTGTCCTTGTAATACAATACTGTTTCCAAAAGAGAGGGGGGTTGAAAAAGCGAGGCCGACATGCGGGACCTGTTTTTTCTCACTCCTCCTGCAATGATGGTAAGCATCCCCATTTCCCGGGTCAAAATATCGCAGATAATGCTCGTATCGCGGTATTTTACAGTTCGGATTACTATGGATTCCGTTTTGAGGAGCATTTTAGTATTTTTCTTTTCAGTAGGTGAGGGGCCGGTGAATCTAAATTGCTGCCTCCTCGTCCTCAATTTTGGGTTGGGGATACTTTTCTCTGGTTCGCATCGACTCCATCTGACGTTCCAAAACCAACTCAGCGAGACCTGTTGCAATGTCTCTTTCCCCGGCGCTCATGAGCAACTTCCGGATTTTTTCTTCCGACACATCCATGCGGTAGAGCGAACTCAGTAGTAAGTCTTGATCCTGCTCCAGCATTTTAGCAATTGATTCGGTCAGTTGTTGGAGCAGTTCGCCATCCTTGTCCTCAGAATGTTTTTCTATCAAACTTGTAAGACTATTGATTTGCGTGGGCTTGTTTTGGTCCATTGCAAAGAAAATTTAAGGTAGCTTATGTACAAATAAATTACACCTTGTTTTGAATGCCGATAAATTCCAGTATTTCATCCAGGTGTTTTCTCTCGTTGGAGAGCCTTGGCACTTTATTTTGGCCACCCATTTTACCCTTAGATTCCATCCACTTGTGAAAAGAGCCCGAAGGTGCTATGTCCAGCTTGAGTCTTTTTAGTGCTAAATCATGGGAGCGCTTGGCATCGTAATCCGAATTGAGTTCCCGCAATTTAACATCCAGGAAATTGGCAAATTCTTCGGGATTGGGGCCTTTCCCTGCGAATTCCACTACCCATTGGTGGGCCCCCTTCTTTCCTTTCTCCAGGAAAATTGGCGCCACGGTATAATCTACCAGTTCGAGACCAAAATTTTTGCAACTCAGAGCGATTGCCTTATCGGTGTTTCCTATCATCACTTCTTCCCCAAATGCATTGATAAATTGCTTGGTGCGACCCGCTACGGTGATGCGGTAGGGATCGGTGGAAAGGAAGGTGATTACATCTCCGGGCATATATCTCCAAAGCCCGCCATTTGAACTAATAATAATGCTGTAGTTCTCACCGGGTTTTACTCCTTCCAGTGGGACTGTATTTTCAAGATCCGGTTGATCGGCTTTCATGGGTGCAAATTCGTAGTAGATGCCGTTGTCAACCAGCAGATACATCCCCTTTTCGGAAAAATCTCCCTGGGCTGCGAAAAACCCCTCCGAGGCGTTGTAAACCTCCTGGAAAATAAAATCTCCGGAAGGGAAAAACTCCCTGAATTGTTGGAGGTATGGGTCAAATCCCACACCGCCGTGGGCGTAAGCCTTTGCATTTGGCCAGACTTCCTCCATGTTTGACTTGCCCGTCAATTCCAGTATTCTGTCAAACAGAACAATGGTCCAGGTGGGTACGCCTCCGAAAAAACTGACATCCTCATCTTTGGCAAGATGAGCGATTCGCTCAATTTTTTACTCCCAGTCTTCCAAAAGGGCGGTGGGAATATCGGGTGTGAAAACAATTCTTGCCAGGAAGGGCATGTGGTAGAGCATAACAGCGGAAATGTCCCCGATGCGGGTTTGTCTCGAATGGGGGTATTTTTCCAGATTGCCGCCCATAATCAGATTCTTCCGCTTGAATATGTCGATGTTCGGATTGTGGTGGTATAAAAAACTGAGTACGTCCGTGGAGCCCTTGTTGTGGCACCGTTTGAGATTTTCCTTCGGGACCGGAATGTACTTGCTGCGGCCACCGGTAGTCCCTGAGGATTTGGAAAACCAATTGACTACTCCCCTCCAGAGTATATCCGGTTTGCCTTTCATCATGTCTTCAATATGAGGTCGTAGGCTTTCGTATTCATTGACCGGCATTCGGGAAGAAAAATCGTGTGGAGATTTGAGGGTTTTGAAGTGGTATTTTTTTCCAAAAACAGTGGACCGGGCTGAATCAGTAATGTACTTAAACCAGTATTCTTGACGCTCATGCGGGTTTTGCAGCGCATACTCCAATTTTCTGTAGTTGCGGTCGAGAATTTTTTTAACGCCAAAATTGAGTAGTCCTCTCATTTGGATTTACATTGATTGTCAGGATAAAGGTAAGGCATTTTATAGAAACCGCTTAAACCTAATCGGGAATTTTACCCAATAGTTAACTGCGGATTGTTTTTCACTGATTATATGAATACAAACCCACTTTTGTTTATAGTATTATGGCCTAATTGACAGAGGTGTTCTTAGAGTAGGTTAAATTTGGTTTACCCTTCATAATGTAGTGGTTTTTTAAGACAACAAAATGAGTTGTTGATCGAATGTCAGAGTGAGAATTATTCGAAGTAGGTTTTCTCTTAATTCCGTTCCAGCATATCCATTACCATGTCCCACATGTCTTCATAGGGGATTATTTCTACTTCTGAGGATCTGCTGGAGAGTTCAGCCTGACGGGATTTTAGTTTCCATAGATCTTTTTTGGTGTAGGATTTAACCCGCTTTGGATGGAAGCCGTATTTTCCCACCTTCACCATCATGCGAATCATACAGTTGGATCGAAAGGTGTTGTTCTCTTTAAGGTAGCGCTGTCTGTACTGAGTCAACGCATCCATTCGATCGATGTATCTGCCGTAATTATTGCGCGCGAGGAAAAAGAGCAATTGTACCAGAAGGATGGTCACATTGCGACGGGTTTTGTCCTTTTGGTAAAGAGGCACCTGGTTGAGAAATTTGTTTAATCTGAAGCTCCCCTCCCTGTTTTTTTTACTTGTACCTTCCCGGTACACAGCCAAAAATTCAAGGTAAGCCTCCAACGTTCTCCATATTTCAAACAAGCCTGATTTTAGGTCATCGATTTCCCGGGTTTTGAAGGTTGATACTTTTATTTGCTCGGCGGATTCATATTCTCGCTTGTGGATGTAAAAAAGTGCCTTGAAATAGCGTATGACGAACCAATTGTGTTGGTTTTCTACCGTCAAATTTTCAATGCTATTAGAAATTTCAATAGCTTCTTTTAGCTGCCTCAGATTAAAATGAGCCATAAGTAATATACGGTACATACTAAAAGCGATGGGCTTGTGCAGGTTTTTCTTTGCATATAGGTACTTAATAGATTTTTGTATCACAGGTATTATTGCAGGATAATCCCCATTTAAAAATTGGTATTCAGCATAAGCATTAGAATAGTAGTGTAAAAACCTGCTGGTCGCTTCGTGGGTAAATTTTTCTTTCAAAACAGCGTCCATAGTGAGCCACTGATTATTGATGTCAGCTAGAGAGGTTTTATTTTTTCCCATATCTTTAAGGAAGAATAGATGATATCCATCCATCGCCAGGTTTTCGTCTTGAAGTTGCTCCAGACTTTTCTTTTGGATACTGTCAAATTTAAGGTATTTGGGTTTGTTGATCTCCAGTGTGCCGTAGTGGTACTTTAGATCCGTTGTGATTAAGTAAGTCAGCTCAGTCAGCTCGTATTTTTGGGTGTATTCTAACAAGCCCTCTGCCAACCAGATTCCTGTTTTCCTGGCGGATTTGACTAGGAGGATTTTGAATTGTGCATATTGTTGGTGACAGTTTACCACTGCAAGCGGGTGTTCCGAAAATTTTGGCTTATTTACATCCACAAAAAACAGAGTGTTGAGCAATCGATCTCTTAGCCTTTCCCGCAACTTGGCAAAGGTAGCACCGCTATTTTTCTGGCTACCATAAAGTTTCTCTATGGCTTCCTCCTCGGATGAAAATTCTCTCTTTTGCAACCCTCTGTAAAGTTTTTCAAGCTGGGTGTCTGAGTTGCTTTTGCTTCCTATCAATTCAATTTGAGCTATTTTTTCTGGGGGAAGCAGGTCAATTAATTCTTTTAGCATTTTCATATGGCATGCATATTGCACTGAAATACAATGGTTTGGTTGATTTGTCGCCACTAAAATACTGCAAAATAGCCTGTCTTAAAAATTGAACTTTCGTTTCATGCAAGAAAAACCCTTGCCTTACCTTTGTAAAAGAATTTAATTCCTGCTAAAAGGAATATAGTAATTAGTTGAAGACCAGCAAACTAACGTGTTTGCTAGTGGTAGTTTATCGGCATATCGATAGTCCTGGATTTTGAATAACTGTTTTGAAGCACTGGTCAGACCCAACTTACCTTTGTGGTATAGTAATTTTGTAAACCATTAAAACTGTTTGACCATGAATTTTCTTCAACTACTTCTGATGCTCCTTACTATTATCGGTGAAGATATCGACGGATTATAAGGAACTAGACAAAACCAGGTTGATGGTTTATCCATCACAAAAAATAATTTAGGCATAAAAGTCTGCAAGGAAACCCTTTGCAGGTTTAACTTCGGAATGAGGCATAAAAAAAGGTGTGCATCGCTTATGATACACACCTTTATTAAAAACCCCAAAATAACCAATTTCCGTTGTTGGATGCAAATATAATAATGGATATGTTTTATATCCAAATAATACAACTATAATTTAATGTATTTTTATTATAGTTATTTGTATTTTATTGATTATTAATAATTCACTATTACTTTGCTGGTAACCCCAGAAAAAAGAAAATGACCCGTAGCTAACGTGTTACGGGTCTTTTTTTTGCTCTCCGGGTCATATTTCGACTAAATCCATGTCGCAAATCTGGTCCAATATTCTCCCCGGATCAACTTTTTTTCTATCTTGAACACTCCCTCTTGATTGTTTTTCCTTCCCAATCGCTTAAACTTTCTCCAGCCCAAATGGAATAGCGATTTAAAGTAACTATCCGACCAGGATAGAATCTAGAATTGGGTTAACTAGTGAATAGGGATTAAAAAAAACGCATACCCGGTAATGTAGGATATGCGCTTTCTTTCAATTGTTACTATGACACCAATCTATAGCGGTTTCAAATTATTTTTCAGTCCCCGAGATATGGATAATTGTTTTTTTCGGCGTATCAGAAAGCATCAGTTTGAATCTGATGATTAAGTCATCACGGCGTTTTAATCGGGATGATCTTCTTTCTCAAATGTAAGCAAATCCAATCTGTGTCATTATCTTCCAGGGAGTCGATGTAATTGAGTTCCTCCGTTGCATCGAGTATCTTTTCCCGGTCTTTTCTCAGAATCCCTGACAGCAAAAGATCTCCACCGGGCACCAGCATGGTCTCAATGTTGTGCATTTGGTCTGTTAATACGTTCAGGTTGATGTTGGCCAGCACTATGTCGTACCTCAAATCTTCCAAAGTTCCTGCAGTTTCTCTTTTGACTTCGATGGCGCTGCAGTTGTTTGCCCGAACATTGGCCCGGGTGTTTTCCGTGCAGATGGGATCGTGGTCAATAGCCGTTACATGTGCAGCCCCCAGTTTTTCTGCAGCGATGGAGAGTATTCCACTGCCACAGCCCAGGTCGCATACGCGCTTCAATTGCAGGTCTAACCGCTCCATCATTTTCAGCATCATCTGGGTGGTGGGGTGGTGCCCCGTTCCAAAAGCCATTTTGGGTTCAATGATTAGAGTATTTTCAAATCCGGGCTTTTCGGGATGAAAGGGTGCACGGATGTACCAGGAGGTTCCTATTTCTACCGGCTTTATGGAATCCTCCCACTTTTTATTCCAGTTCTCTGGTTGTTGTAGCTTTGTCTCATACGGGATTCCCGCCTCCTTCAAACTCTTCTCAAATTTCTCCAGTGACTGAGATTCGGATTCGGGAATATAAAACAGCCAGGCACTTTCCCGCTCTTCGGAACCGGCCAGTTGATGGGTGTAAGTCAGTAGATCGAGTTTATCTTCCGGTGTCCCTTGTTTGGGTACACTTATCACCCACCAGGGTGTGATATTATCAAACATCAATATAGGTTTTTTTTAGGAGTAAATTGACTTATTCCTTGCGTGGAGGGTGTTTTTTAACAGAGCCGTTACGGTCATCAGTCCGACGCCTCCCGGAACCGGGGTAATGTAACTACACTTTGGGCTCACATTGTCAAAATCCACATCTCCTACAATTCGATATCCTTTCTTCTTGCTGCTATCTTCAACGCGGTTTATCCCCACATCAATGACAACAGCCCCTTCTTTGATCATGTCCGCTGTAACAAAATTTGGTTTTCCTATGGCGGCAATTACAATATCTGCCCGGCGGAGTTCTGCACCAATGTCTTTGGTTCTGGAGTGAGTGAGAGTGACCGTGCAATTACCCGGCTTGTTTTTCCTGGACATCAATATGGACATCGGAGTTCCCACTATATTGGATCTTCCGACTACTACACAGTGTTTGCCGGTAGTGTCAATGTCGTATCTTTCCAGCATCATCAGAATGCCGTAGGGAGTGGCGGGCAAAAACGCTGGCATTCCCTGAGCCATCCTCCCAAAATTCACCGGGTGAAATCCATCTACATCTTTTCGGTGGTCGATGGCCAGATTGACGCGCTCCTCATCTATGTGGTCGGGTAGGGGCAGTTGCACTATATAGCCGTCGATATCGTCCCGTTGGTTGAGTTGGTCAATGATTCCGAGCAATTCCGCTTCTGAAGTATCTGCGGATTTCTCAATCAGCGTGGATTCGAAACCGATTTTTTTACAGTTTTTCACCTTGCTCTTGACGTAAAAAGTGGATGCCGGATTACTGCCCACCAGAACGGCAGCGAGGTGAGGCGGTCTTTGGCCGGATTTTACAATTTCGCTAACTTCCCCGGCCATTTCGTCCTTTATCTCGACCGAGAGTTTTTTCCCATCTAATAATTTCATGCTTTGCGGATTTTTGCGCCAAATTAAGGGAAATTGGACAAACGAAGGGCAATTTTACCCCTTTCTTCAACCAAAATTCCGGGGTTTCAATATTCAACACCGACCGGAAAAATGATCAGGAACATTGGTCAATATTGGAATTCACCTCATGTAATCAAAACTTACGACTGCTTTCTTTTGTCTCCTACTTGCGACTTATATATATTGATAATTATACACAAAAGCACCAGGCTTGAAAAAACTCAGACTAATTCTCGGAGACCAACTCAACGCAGACCACCAGTGGTACGACCAGGAGGATGATGAGGTGACTTACTGTATGTTTGAAATGAGGCAGGAAACGGATTATGTGACCCATCACATTCAAAAAGTCCTGGCCTTCTTCCTCGCAATGAGAGCCTTTGCTGATCAACTGAGAGACCGGGGAAACCGCGTGATATACCTTGAAATCGACCACCCAAAGAACCTCCAGGACCTTGGTGAAAATATTCAGATGCTCATCCAGAGACTCAATATCGAAAAGTTTGAGTATCAGTTGCCCGATGAGTACAGACTCGACCAACAGCTCAAGGAAATTTGCGGGGAAATCAATGTCCCTTCCGAGGTTTTTGATACAGAGCATTTTCTCACTGAGAGGGAGGAGGTGAAGGATTATTTTGGCGAGCGAGAATTTTTGATGGAGCGATTTTACCGCCACATGCGAAAAAAATACAATGTGCTGATGCAGGGCGATGAACCCCTCGGCGGCAGGTGGAACTACGACAGGGAAAACCGTAAAAAGATTCCGGCCGGTGTGGAAATACCTTCCTTCAATTTGTTTGAAACAGAAGTGGGCGACCTGATGGAGAAGATTGAAAGCGCGGGCATTCAAACCATGGGGCGCCTCGAGGATCGCACATTGAGATGGCCTCTTACCAGAGAGGAGGCCAAAAAAGCCCTTGACTATTTCATAGACCAGCTTTTGCCAAATTTCGGTAAGTATCAGGATGCCATGACCAGCCGTTCACCCTTTTTATTTCACTCCAGATTATCTTTTGCTCTGAATGTCAAACTGCTCCATCCGCTCGAGGTAATCCGGGCTGTAGAAGAACGAATGGATGGGGATGAAGAAGATGAGAAAAAACTGACACAGGTAGAGGGCTTTATTCGTCAGATTTTAGGGTGGCGTGAGTACATGCGCGGAATATATTGGGCAAAAGTACCAGAGTACTTCACCAAAAATTACTTTGAACACACGACACCGCTGCCTTCCTGGTACTGGACGGGAGAAACCAAAATGAATTGCCTTCATCACGCCATCAATCAATCACTGGATCACGCTTATGCCCATCACATTCAGCGATTGATGGTCACGGGAAATTTTGCACTGCTGGCCGGCTGCTCTCCCGATGAGGTGGATGCCTGGTACCTCGGAATATATATCGATGCTATTGAGTGGGTGGAAATCACCAACACAAGGGGAATGAGCCAGTACGCTGACGGGGGCCTTTTGGCTACCAAACCCTATATTTCCTCCGCCAATTACATCAATAAGATGTCCGACTACTGCAAAAACTGCAAGTACGATCCCAAAAAGAAAACCGGTGAGGATGCCTGTCCCTTTAACAGCCTGTACTGGAACTTCCTGATGAAGCACGAGAAGCTTCTGGAAAAAAATCACAGGATGTCCATGATGTATAATTTGCTCAATAAAATGGATGAAGAGTATCGCAAGGAGTTAAAAAAACAGGCTGAAAAGTACCTTAGTAATATTGAGAACCTCTGATTTTTTCTCACAAAAAAACACGGGGAATTTTTTGCTTCCAAAAAAAGCCTTAATTTTGCAGCCGCTGAGAAAAAGTCCCTCGGCTGTGATTAAATAAGGTTGTAAAATTTTTTGGAGGAGTGGCAGAGCTGGCTTAATGCACCGGTCTTGAAAACCGGCGTGCCCGAGAGGGTACCGGGGGTTCGAATCCCTCCTCCTCCGCCACCAAAGCCCGGCAGTAACTTCATATAGTTCCCGGGCTTTTTTTATGCCTCTCAGTCAGCAGATTTATCAGTTTTTGAAGAGCTGGATCCGCGAAGAAATGAATCATACAGACTATTGGCCTACCCTGAGTCGGGCCGGATTTTCTCAGTACTTGCCTTTCGAAAATTCGGATTCGGTTGGTACAATAATCTACTATCCCAGCTTGCAAAACCGGAGCAAATGGGGTGAAAAAATTTTGATAAAAGGGGTCCCGGGAGTAAAGGCGGTTCAGTTATTTACAGGTGAAGATCGTCCTTTCTCTTAAGTAGAACCTCTTCAGACTCCTCCCTGTCGGGATCGGGAACACAGCAATCCACGGGGCAGACAGCCGCGCACTGGGGCTCCTCGTGAAAGCCGACGCACTCGGTGCACTTTTCCGGAACTATGTAGTAAATCTCTTCGTCAATTGGATTCTGACGTTCCGAAGCATCAACCTCCTTTCCATCCTCGAGTTTGTACTTGCCGT
>PWJP01000280.1 GCA_003559985.1 Saprospirales bacterium | reverse complement strand
CGGTTAACTCCTCCGTGAAGGCCCTTTCAAAGGAAATTTGAGATATACCGAAAAGCGGGAAGGCTAATATGCCAATAAAAGCAAAGGTGTATTTCAATAATACTCCCGGTAGGCTAATTGCCCGGTTTAAAGGCATTTTTTTGCAAAAAATACAATTTGCTCCCATGTGGCATTCCTGTTTCGCTCATTCGGAAGCAAATATAGGGAATTATTTTAAAAGGTATAATATTGTAAACCAGTGCGCTGAGTAAAATAGGCTATAGAGATGAATAAAACTCGATTGGCTTCAATCACTTTCTCACCAGGACGGAACGCGTAGTACCTACAAATTCAACCGGAACTCCATCGTCTATGAATGTTTCCTCAATATTTGTAGTGAGAATAATTCGATTGTTGTTGACCACTTCAACCTCAAAGAAAATTTCCTCTGGCGGCGTTTCATCATAGTCCGGGTCCACCATCTGAAAGCCCTCTAACCGGCCATCTTCATTGATTTCCCAGGTGCCTGAGCGCATTTCTTTTTCCACTTCCACAGAAAAAGTCTCCGTTTCAGATCCACCACCCACTGAGAAAACTTCAGTGATATCAAAAGTAGCACCGGCATCGGATTCCCACTCTTTGGGATTGTCGCTAAAAGTAACTTCACCCTCGAAATCCCGGCCTTCAATGGTTGTTGACATATTGAAAAAACCAGAGGCACTGTATTCAGCTTCGTACTCAACCACTTCCCAGGTGCCCACGAGGGCCTCCTCAGAAGACAGGATAGGACCACTGTCATCATCGGATGGACAGGCAGTTGTCAATACCAAAATTAACGCCAGGAAAGTCAGGTACAGTAAATTTTTCATCTGATTTGATTATAAGTTTAGTCTCAAAGATAATCTAAATCTGTAGTAAAACACTCTATCATGAGAAATTAAATAAGTGGTGATGGGTTTTCAAAGTTTCATATTTCAATCTAGAAAAAACAGGCGGCATGGTTCACTCCTCTAATGCGAAAGACCGGTGTCAGGATAATGCTCGAACCAAAGAAGATATGAACCATTCCCCCATGACTCTCACTTTAATTGGACAAAAAAATCTAAAATGCAGAGGTCATACCACCATGCGTTTCTTCTCGTCCCTGTTAAAGCGCTGGTATTGCCACATGGCTATTAAAGTAATCACTGCGAGAATCATCACTGCGTAGTAAACCCATAGAGGCACCGGCACCGGGTCACCCTGCGCGTAAGAATGCAGGCCAGACAGGTAGTAATTCACCCCAAATGAAGTCATAATGATGGTGGAAAAGCCCCATAGAGCGGCCAGATTAAACACCAGTGCATCTTTTAGCGGAGGAAAGAGACGGAGGTGAAGAATAGCGGCATATACCAATATGGAAATCAAGGCCCAGGTTTCTTTTGGGTCCCATGCCCAATAGCGCCCCCAACTTTCATTTGCCCAGACTCCGCCTAGAAAGGTTCCAACAGTGAGGAGAAACAAGCCCAGGACAATGGACATTTCAGAAACGATATTGAGTTCTCTTATGGCGGGCAGGAACCGCTCACGGTTGGTGAGTGCCGGATAAGTAAAAAACAACAAATTCAACAGTCCAATAACAGCCGCAAGTGCGAGCGGTGCATATCCACTTACGATTACTGAGACGTGGATTTTCAACCAGTATGAATCGAGTACGGGTACAAGACTGGTTATTTCGGGATTCAGCCAATCGAGAAAACTGACGAAGAGCAACGTACCTGAAAACAACATACCAAGAGGAGCGGTAAACCGGGATTTCCCCGCCAGTAAAAGGCCGAAAAGCAAAATCAACCAGGCTACGAATACCAGCATTTCAAAACCATCGCTCCACGGCGGATACTGGGCAATATACCATCTCAATATCAAATGGGCCGCAAAAAGCACAAGTCCAATCCAGCCCAGAACCAAACCGGTTTTGATGGCGTAATCTAACCATTTCCGCTCTACCACCACCCTGCCTATTACAGCAAAAAGCATGAGTGTTCCAACCAACCAGAACCATGGAAAAAGTCGATTTGCCAGCATTGCGCGATTGTAAAAAAGTTCTGCATTAATTCTTGTTTCGGCAGGATACACCTCTTTACCAGCCTCCCTTTGAAATAAATCAATGTATCCGATTATTTCATCTGCTTTGGTAAAATCACCGGAAGCTATACCATCCCGGAGGGCCTCAATATACTGATCGAGTATGTAGTTGGCAAAGCGAGCATCCTCAGCCACGGAAATCTTGCTGCTTTGATTTCTGGTGTACCAGGTGTAATCCGGATCCTCACTGTCCGGGAAAAGGCGGAGGAACTCGCCCATGACTATTGCGTAAAATATATTGAATCGTTCATCCACCTTGAGCAGTTCATTATCAGCCACCGTACGCTCTGAAGGCTTTAAAAGGTGTGCCAATTCAGCATTTTCATAAAGCAAATACTCGGCATTTTCTCCGATAAAATCCTGAAAAGCCAGTGCATTTCTAGGACTCAGCCCCAGTTCTTTAAATATCTCACCGCTTTTGGCCGGGTCTATGTGCAATAATGGTTGGTGACTGAGGAATTCAGCATCCAGTAGCAGACCTAGCCAAAATTGTTCCGGACTGAGCCTTTGTACACCACTTTCGGACTCGACCTTGAAATAGGTTTTTCCCGAGAGCTTTCGGGTAATCTCACTAGCTAAGGTATTTACAGGTTTCATTCGTCCATCGCTGTCCTGCACAATGAGCCGGCCAAATTCATCTGCTTTTTCCAGGGGCACAATTAGCTCGTCGGGAAAGAAAGGGACCACCTTTTCATAGGCGAGCACTGTAGCTGGCAAAAACAAGGCACCGATAAACATAACCGTCGTAGCCGACCTCTTAGCAGCACTTTTAAGGGTGCGATTCAAAAAACTAAATCTGCTACCCTTTGCAAAAAGGGTAAAAAACATACCCACTGTGAGCAAAAAATACCCGAGATAACTCACCAGTGTACCGGGCCTGTCCTGATTGAGTGACAAAATGGTACCCCGTTCATCAGTGTCATAGGAGGCCTGGTAGAACCGGTAACCCCGGTAATCCAGCACATTGTTCATGTAGATAAGGTAATCAAACCTGGTTTCACCATCCACAACGGTCACCCTACTCGAATATCCCGATGGGCTTGAACTTCCCGGATAGCGATCCATCACAAATTCATCCAACTTCAATTTAAAGGGGAGTTGTCTTTCCATGGGGCCGAAAGTCAGCGAAACCACCTTGTTTTTGTTAAGAGCTAGCGTATTCCACCTGGGGTTGATTGAAACTATGGACTGATAAAATGATCCGATGGATTCTCCCTCATCGTCATACACCTCCATTTTAACTACCGTAGCCCGCTCTTCTTCTTCGCCATATTCATAAGTTCTGGCGTAGGTCTCTCTACTGTTTTCGTAAATTCCCCTCACCATAAAAGCACCCCCGGACCACTGGTACAGTGTGAGCGGCCTCAAATCCACTTCCTGATCTGCTTCCACGGTACTCATGAACTGACTCTCCATCTCCATCACCTGCATGGGGAACTCCGATCGCAGTTTCCAGGAAGTATCGGAACGTGTGAGGACAATTTCAGAATGGTCATCCCCGGCTGCAGTAGAGATAACAAAATCCGATCCCGCTACCTTTTGCCCCTTTCTGATGGTGTAATCCTGGCGTTGGTCTTCAACAAGGACTGACATATCCAGCAGCGTATCCGTACCGCTGACAAATATTTTTTCTGCATTGGGAATAACTTCCCTGAATTTAATAGTCAGTTCTGTGTCTCCGAGATTTACTTCTTTTTCAAAAGGTTGAAAATTGTACGGTATTAATCTCATCGGCTTGTGGTAATGGGTCATTCCATCCACTCCTTCCAGATTGATCTGCAGATAGTGCTGAGTCGTAAAATAAGAGCTTTCGGCCGTGCCC
Organism: Saprospirales bacterium; assembly: GCA_003559985.1. Classification (GTDB taxonomy): domain Bacteria; phylum Bacteroidota; class Bacteroidia; order Chitinophagales; family Saprospiraceae; genus PWJY01. The sequence continues at coordinate 4,332 of PWJP01000280.1, read as the reverse complement.
TCCCGGATGTGCATCATGCCTTCATTACTGAAATACCTGGTAATCCCAGCTCCGAGTAAAATAATGATAAAAGCGAGGTGAAAAAGCCCGACCGGCCAGCGCGATTTGCTGAATAAATTAAAGGGTTTGAAGTTGTAGATAAACACCAGGGCAAGCCAAATAAAGAGCAACTCAAACCACCATGCGTCATAAACCAGTGCTCTTGCAACAGGCGTGCCGTGGTCATTCTCAATGAAGGTTGCCACCGCCATGGCAATTGAAATAATGAACAACAAAATAATAGAGAAATGAAGCGATAGAAGTTTGCTGACAATCTTCATAATGGTAATCTGGATTTGGGTTTGTGGTTTTTATTGCACAACAATCCCCGGTAAGGGACAATAGAGCATCATAAAGCAAGCAGGGGTTCCGGTCCCCCACTCCGTCCAATGTGGTAGAGGTTATGGTCAGTTTATCATCTTTACGGGCATTTCCTTTTCGCGCTGTCGTCCCTCTTCCATCCATCTGGGAACGACCTCCTCGAGAAAGACCTCTTTTTCGGCTCTTTTCTTATCCATATCGAGACCAATGTAAGCCTGGAGAGCTGATTTACTGGTAAAGTCGGGCATGGCAACCTCTTCAATGTGACCGAGGCGAGCCAGCAACCGGGTCAACTGTATTCTGGTATCCTGAATAATATCAGTAGCGGAAGTTAAAATTCTACTCGATTCAAGTGGGGCGTGAAAGGCACCACCGTGAGATGCCACGACAAAATCCCATCTCCACTGAGAGTGTCTGAGACCCTGTAAAATGTCTTTCATATCTTCTTCGGCAGCCCCGAGTTCCCAGGCTTTTGCTGCTTCAATATGGCCTTTTGCAATCAGCCTTTGTAGCTTTTCAGAGCCCTCTTTGACCTTTCGCTGACGCTCGTACACATCGGTGAGAAGATCGTCCGTTTTTTCCCGGTGACAAATAAAACATGAATTCTCGATATTGGCCAGGGGTGAACCAATGTGGTGGTCCGTAAATTTCTGTCCTCCCTCAGTCCTGTATGGCATGTGACAATCGGCACAGGAAACCCCTCTTTTAGCGTGAACACCCTTTTTATACAACTCCCAATCCGGGTGCTGGGCCTTTAACATCGGTGCCCTGCTGAGGGGATGTATCCAATCGGCAAACCCTCGCTGATCAAAATAATACTCCATATCTTCAACTCCCAATCCGTCATCCCAGGGGAAGGTGAGGTACTGGGCGCCTTCAGAACCGGGTCGCTCCTCATCGAAATAATACTCAACGTGACATTGAGCACAGACCAGTGACCTCATCTCCTGATGGGAGGCTTTGTTTATATCGCGTCCCATACGGTCAAAAGCCTCTATCAAGGCAGGGCGGGTAATGGTGAGGTTCATGGTTTCGGGGTTGTGACAATCCGCGCAGCCAATCGGATTGATCACCTCAGAGCCCATATCTGACATCATTTTTGAATAGAATTCTGTCACCCCCATTTCCTGCATCAACCTGGGCACATCGCTGCTCTTACAAGTCCAACAAGTGCTCGGCATAGGTCCATCACCGGGTTCCATTGGAGCACCGGTGCGCAGGGTGTTGTGCACATCTGTAACTGCCCATGCGTGCCCCCTTGGATGATTGTAGTCCCTGCTAAATCCATAACCGGCCCACAAAATAACCAATTCAGGGTACTGGTCGAGAATGTCTTTAAACCCACTGGTATTGTACATACTTCTGAAGGTTGTATCTCTCGTGCGCATGTAGGATTGGTACTGGCGCGGATAATTCAACCCCCAAACAGAGTCCCTGGGTTCCATTCCCTCGATAGCCACTTTGGGCTGGTAGGCGAAGCGGGCCTCAGCTTTGCGATCCATTATAGAATGCGCCAAAAGAGCCACCAGCACTACAATAATAACTGTTGCTGCAAAAAGTAACCAATTCTTCATCGCTTATTATATTTTACCATTACTCTAAATTATTCTTGTTTTTCCCTCTCTAATGTCTCCCTGAGCCAGGCCGGGACCACATCCTCATCGGGCCGGGGTCGCACCCTGACAGGTTCGATCTGATGGCCCACCGATGACAGACTTTTGACTCTGCCATGTGGCACTTCTGTATGGCACTCCCAGCATACTCTATCCAATCTATGATGGTGATGATTCTCCACCCGGTCTTCGTAAGGAGGTACGACCAACTGATCCTGGTGGCATCGGATGCAATTGTTTTGAATTACCCTGACGGATGCATCTCGCGCCTGAATGACCTCGGGCTCCATTCTCAAAGTAAAAATGGTAGAGTGATAGAGGCCGTCCATAGCCTTGGTCTTGTACTTGTTGAAAAAATTGTCCTGTGGGACGTGACAATCGTTGCAGTGCGCAACTTCGCGATGAGAACTATTGGTCCAGGTGATGTAATGAGGCACCATTACATGGCAATTGATACAAACCTGTGGATCATCGGAAATGTAAGAGGCGGCGTTGCTTATCTTGACAATGTAAATACCCAACCCTACTAACATACCGGTAAGTACTACCACAGCGGGGCGCCATTCTTTGGGAGGAATGATGCGGTACTTCAATAATTTCTTAAAAATTCTTCCGCGTTTACCCATCTCAATTAGCCTTGTTGAGATGACCCATCTTTAATCCATTCGCCAGCAGCAAATTGAGTAACTTATTTCAAAATGCACTGATTTATCCGCAGCAGTGAAATGAAATCAACAATCTCCCACTTCCACTTACATCACCCGACTTAGATGAATCTGTCTGATTTTTTACATTAACATGATACTTCTGGGACTCGAAAGTACACAATTTTTTCTAGTGCTCCAAAAACTTCAGCTTATTTATCAAACTTCTAAATTAGGCTTGTAAGCAAGAATAAAATTTTCATACAGGTGGGACGGTATTGGCCCGGAGTAAGGTCACCACTAATACTATTTCAAACACTTCAACACAAGACTGCATAACCATCCGAAATTTTAAAGTCTTAGATTAACCACCCGAATGGGCCCTGCCTCCGGGCAAAAAACTATACACTGCCGCATACTTTACCCCTTAGTTCAAAACAGCATTACATAACAGTACCAAGGGCTGAATTGTCGAATGACAAACAAACCGGTAAAACACCAAAGACAGACTTGAGAAAATTAATGACCTGAGTCAGATCAATTATTTCCTATCATACACAGCCCTTGAACTTCCTACTATAGTGAAATTAAAACCTCCTTCTGAAAAGGATTCATTAAATTCATTGGTGAGGATAATGCGATTGTTGTTGACCACCTGAACATCGTAGGCATCAAAATCTGCAACTTCAATATCCTCGTCTGTGGGAACTTCCTGGAAAAATCCCACTAATTGACCATCTTCATTGATTTCCCAGGTGCCCGACACCTCCACTTGTTCAAATACTTCCACAAAGGTCTCTGTATCGGTTTCGTTTCCAAAAGTGGTAACTACAGTCATGTCAAAAGTAGAACCCAGATTAGATTCCCACTCGTTGGGGTCTTCGGTAAAAGTAACTTCACCTTCAAAATTCCGTCCTTCGCCAACAGTAATGGTATTAAACAATCCGGGGACATCCGATTCAAATTCTATTTCAGCTTCCACCGCTTCCCAGGTGCCTGGCAAAACTTCCTCAAGTGGAAGAGCGGGTCCATCGTCGTCAGAAGAACAGGCAGAAAACAAAAATAACAAGGCTGCTAAAGGAATTAGGTAAAATAATTTCATGTCTTAATAAAGATTTTTTGTGAATAAAAGACGGGATAGAATATCCCCAATAAATTTAAAGAACTACAAAGGTATGGAATTATTGTCATTGGAGATTAGGGTTCCTCTTCAATTCAGAAAAAGAAGGAGAAACAGGCATTAGCAAAAATGGGATTTGGTGGAAAATATGGGATGTTGAAAAATGGCGGTTCAGAGTAGATTCTGGAATACTTTATTAAAACAATCTTGTGCTCATGATAATACTAGAAAGTAAACCCTACCTTCAGGTCCAATCTGGGGACCAATCTCGTTCCAATCACATAAGAATTATCCGCAAAAATCCCCGACGCAAAAGTGGTTCCCGCTCTGCCTTGAATAAATCCTCGATCCAATACACTTCTTTGAATTCCCCAAAAAATCGACAAATCGTTGGAGAATCTTATCCCATCAGGGGCTACATAGTCACCAATTGGTCTTTCGGCTATATCCGACCTGTCATTGTGCGTATTCAACTCCAGGGAAATAAAACTGGCTGAAAAATTATTGGCCGTCCTGCCCTTGAGTATTCGAGATTTCAAATTGTAGTAGTATCTGACATCGCCGAACAGGGACCAAAGGAGATTCGTGGAATTGT
>PWJP01000127.1 GCA_003559985.1 Saprospirales bacterium | reverse complement strand
TGCCTTTAAGAGCCATAAATATCTCGCGATTTCATTAACGTTTTCAAAAATCGGTGCAAAGATAAATCATTAATTGATAGTAGCAAGCCCGGCGGGCTTTTTCCGGGTATAAATTAATTTTGACCAGCCTGAATTGAGCCCAAATCCATATTTTGGGTGACAGCAGGGGGGCGGATGCTAATTCGTTTTACAGTATTTTGACAATTTTGCGGAGGGAAGTGGAAACCGGGTGGTTGCAATGCTAATGTACAAACTTAGAACGATGAATAAACCAGGATGTAATTCAGATTATCTCTATAAGGTTTGTACCTGTTTTTCATGAAACACCTCGTATTGTACCCGTTTTTCATGAAAACATTAAAATTGTACCTGTTTTTCATGGATAATACCCATTTTTCATATATCTTCGCGAGACCATCATAAACCAAATATGGTAAATAAAACTCGTTTTTCATTGAGTGTTACCGTTTTTCGCGGAAGATCACTGCCGGAGAAAGCTGCCGTAGTGGGCTATGGTGCAATAATTGATGCCTTTAATTTGGCATTGCCCCTGCCTCAAAAAATTGCGCTTATTAGTGAAAAGCACAAAATTTATGAGTCAGATGACTGGAAGGTGCTCACACCGCGCCATCGGCCTCGTGAAACACTTTATCACCAACTGGTTTTTGCTATCAGGTATGAGGGAATCAATCTGCTCTTTTTCAAGAAACTCTTTGAAAAACTTTCAGAGAGTGAGGTTGAGGAGCTTTTGCAAATTGAACCCACAGGTCAGTACACGCGCAAAATGTGGTTCCTTTATGAGTGGCTGATGCAGAAACAATTGGCTATTCCGGATATTGGGATAAAAAACTATGTGTCTCTGGTTGATACAAAACTCCAGTATGCATTATCTCCCGGTGAAAAATCTGCCCGGCATCGAATCGTCAACAATTTACCGGGAACGGTTGATTTTTGTCCACTCATTCGCGTGACAAAAAAACTCGAAGGTTTCATTCAGGAAGATTTAGCCGGTCAAACAAGTAGATATCTCCAGGAGATACCAAAATCCCTACTCAAGAGAGCATCTGCATTTTTGCTGCTAAAAGATTCCAAGGCATCTTTTGATATTGAGGGTGAAAGCCCAAAAAGTCAAAGGGCCGCTCGATGGGGGCAGGCCATTGGGGAGGCGGGCAGGAAGGACTTGAGCCACGAGGAATTGGCAAGACTCCAAAAGATCGTTTTAAAAAAGAGCAGGTTTATTAAATTGGGCTATCGCAAGAGGGGTGGGTTTATTGGGGCCAGAGATAAAGAGACTTTATCACCCATTCCGGACCATATTTCAGCCCGCCCCGATGATATTGAATCTTTGATGAATGGTCTGTTGGAGACCAATAATAAATTGCATTCCGATCCTGTTGATCCGGTTATTGCAGCTGCCGTCGTTTCTTTTGGCTTTGTGTTTATTCACCCATTCGCGGACGGTAATGGGCGTATTCACCGGTACCTGATTCACCATGTGCTGGCAAAAAAGGGGTTTATCCAACAGGGCATTATTTTCCCTGTTTCCGCGGCTATTTTTGATAAAATATCAGACTACCAAAAAGTGCTCGAATCTTATTCTATCCCCTTGCTTGAATTTATTGAATGGCGGGAAACACCCGATCACAATGTGGAAGTGACCAACGACACAAAGGACTATTACCGTTATTTTGATGCCACCCTGCAAGCTGAGTTTTTATACTGCTGTGTGAAGAATACCATCGAGCAAATCATACCTGAAGAGCTGGAGTATTTGCGACGATATGAAGCGTTTAAATCGCGGATAAACATTGTCTATGAAATGCCTGACAATCTGGTGGCTCTGCTGGTCAGATTCCTGGAGCAAAACAATGGCAAGCTTTCAAAAAGGGCCAGAACAAAGGAATTTGAAGCGCTGTCTGATAGTGAAGTTCACGATATAGAGCATCAGTTTAATCGGGTATTTCAAGAAAGGAAGGCTGAGAATTGAAGATCTTCTTTGACGATAAGTCCCCATAAGCTACCGCGGGTTTTTGTTCGATAGTGTGTCTAATTTGGGGATTTTAATTTTTTTTTAAAAATTGAAACTTGATAGCAGTAATAAAAGCCACCGGACGTTTGGGAATGACCACGACCCAGTTTTTGGTTGGGAAATTTGATCCGTCAAACATTGTCGCTATAGTTAGGTAGAAAGAGACTTGGTTTGCCGGAGTACCTAAAAAATTGATGACTATGTTATTTAAAATAGCCCATTTAAAGAGAATAGAAGCTGGTGAAATAACCCTGGCTTTTCGCAGATGGAAGAAGGCGTCCGTTAAAAAAGGTAGTTTGATACACACTGCGGTCGGCCTTATTGAAATCTGCAATATGGAAGAAATAGAACAGGACGAGATAACCGGAAGAGATGCAGTGCGGGCAGGATTCAGTGATAGAGAGGAATTACTGAAGTCGCTGCCTGTCAAAAGCACCGCTACTCTCTTCAAAATTACGCTTAGATATCACTCCCCTGATCCACGGATTAAATTGCGGGAACAAACCGAACTCTCTAAGCAGGAATTTGAGGAGCTGAGGCACAAGGTTGAAAGATTGGATAAATTCAGCAGACGGGGACCCTGGACCGGGAAGGTATTGAGGGCAATTGCAGAAAATCCACATATGCACGCGGTGGGAATCTCCAGTTTGACAGGCTTTGAAAAAGAGTGGTTGAAACGCAATATCAGAAAGCTGAAAAATTTGGGGTTGACCATAAGCCATCAATCAGGATATGAGTTATCCCCTCTCGGTAAGTACTTTATGGAGAGGATTGGAGCTGATGATTGAGTAGCCAGGAAGTGCATTTTCATTCCTAAAGCCTCCCGATCTCCAGCCCCTCCTACGCCTATCTAAAACAAGCCACATATCTTCCCATCCTCATCAATATCAATACCTTCCGCCGCCGGTGTGGCAGGCAGACCGGGCATCCGCATGATGTCACCGGTGATCGGCACCAGAAATCCGGCACCGGCTGCGATTTCAATCTCCCTTACCGTTACCACAAAATCCTTTGGGCGTCCCAGTAGTGCCGGATTGTCACTGAGGGATTTTTGGGTTTTGGCGATACAGACGGGGAGGTGTTGGAGGCCGAGGCGCTCAATTTTCCGGAGGTTATTTTTGGCCTTTTTGGTATAATCGATGGCCGCTGCTCCGTATATTCGAGTGGCTACCTTGCGTATTTTTTCCTCCACTGGTTCGTCCCATTGGTAAATGGGTTTGAAAGGGGGCTGATCCTGGTCAACGACCTCCGCTACTTCACGGGCGAGGTCTGTCCCTCCTTCTCCACCTTTACCCCAGATGTCAGCAATTACGGCTTTTACACCCAGTTCGCTGCACTTTTGTTTTATGGCCTGGTGCTCATCCTCTGTATCTAAGGTGAATGCATTGATGGCCACCACCGGGGTGACGTTAAAGGCCTTGATGTTTTCAAGGTGTTTTTCCAGGTTTTCAAGTCCTTTCTTCACGGCTTTGGTATTGGGAGCGTTCAATTCTTTTAATGAAACCCCTCCGTGGTATTTCAGTGCTCGGACAGTAGCTACCAGTACGACAGCGCTTGGCGACAGTCCCGCACTCTGGCACTTGATATCGAAAAATTTCTCGGCTCCCAGGTCAAAACCAAATCCGGCTTCGGTTACTACGTATTTGCTCAATGAGAGTCCCATCTTGGTGGCAATGACGCTGTTGGTTCCCTGTGCGATATTGGCAAAAGGTCCGCCGTGGATGATTGCAGGGGTGTGCTCGAGGGTTTGGACCAAATTGGGTTTGATGGCGTCCTTCATCAGGGCGGCCATGGCACCCTGGGCGTTGAGGTCCCTGGCATAAATGGGCTTTTTGTCAAAAGTGAATCCGACAAAAATATTGCCCAGGCGCTTTTTCAAATCGCTCAGGTCGTTGGCCAGACACAAAATGGCCATGATTTCTGAAGCTGCTGTGATGTCAAATCCCGTCTCCCTCGGAATACCGGAGCCGGTACCTCCCAGTCCTACAACAGTGTTTCGAAGTGCACGGTCGTTCATGTCCATCACTCTTTTCCACAATACGGTGCGGGGGTCAATATTCAGGCTGCGGGTTTTGCTTTGGATGTTGTTATCGATAAGAGCGGAAAGCAGGTTGTGGGCCTTCTCAATGGCTGAAAAATCGCCGGTAAAGTGCAGGTTGATATCCTCCATGGGTACCACCTGGGAGTAACCGCCTCCTGTAGCGCCTCCCTTGATTCCAAATACAGGGCCCAGGGAGGGTTCGCGCAATACCACGGTGGTCGGTTTGCCGATTTTGTTCAATCCCTGACTCAAACCAATGCTCACTGTCGTTTTTCCCTCGCCTGCCGGGGTGGGGGAAATGGCAGACACCAAAATGAGCTTGCTATCCCCGACTTTTTTATCATCAATCAGGTGTAGGGGCAGCTTCGCTTTGTGCTTGCCGATGAGTTCAATGTCGCTCTCTTTCAGGTTGAGCTTTTCAGCTATCTGGCCGATGTGGGCCATGGGTGTCTTCCGGGCTATATCGATATCGTTCATAAAGGTCGTTTTTTTGAAGGGCCGAATATATTGCTTTCTTCGAAAACCAGACGGATTTTAGGGTGATTTTTTTGAAAGGTTCAGTCTTAATGGACCCACCAAAGGATTGGGGGCAGGCTAGTTAACAATGGACAATGGCGGATGGTGTTTGGGAGCAGTAAAGGTTGTAGAGACATAACGCCTGCCATCTTAAACAAACACCCCCTACATTCCTTGGGGTTGAATCCTCCCCCAAAGCGTCGCCTGCTCCCCACTCAAAGCATTGGGGGGTAAGCGGATAGGGTTAATATCTGTAGATACGCTCGGCCTTGCGTATTTGACCTACCACAAATTCCATCAATCAAAATTCATATCAACAACTGGTGGTTAACTGCTTACAGTTTAAGAATTTTAATTAATCATAAATAATTGGCCAATAGTTTGTTGGGATCACCGCAGAGATCGCAGAGTTCGCGGAGAAAGCGCAGAGAAAAGCTCAGCGACTTCCTTTGCGTCCATTGCGTCCTCGGCGGTGAGTCAATGGGAAGTAAAGGATCACCGCAGAGTCACAGAGGTCCCGGAGAGTGTGAAATATCCTCGAAAATAAACAATCCAAAAAACACATAAAACTTAGAATATATAACACTTACGCTCTCCAAAAGCCATCAACCAACAACCATCCGCTTGCCCCCAAAACTTTGGTGGGTGAAACCTTTACCGAAAGACCGGGCCTTAAAAAAGCGGCCTGGTTGCCACCGAAACGGTATGCACCGACGAAATCCTACAAATAAAAATAACCCAATAAAATCGATATGATGCAGGAAACCTTGCACTAACGGCGAAGCAACCATGAGCCATAGGTCATCAGCCATCAACCTGTTGTTTCGCGCAAAGCAGCCAAGTCGCAAAGAAAGGCGCAGAGGGTTCAGTTAAAATTATTTCACCCCTACGGGGTTTTAATTTTTCGGTGAAGCGATTATTATAATCATGTCATCCCTACGGGATTCATTTCTTTTTCATGGACTGATTGGTTGAAATAAATACTCTAAAATTTACACTATTAAAAATTAGATATATTGTTCACTATTCGGCACTAACGTCTAAATAAGACACTCACAAACTCACAGACTCACCAATTCACAACTGAGTATACCATCAGCCAATATCCGCTTATCAAGTAAACCATAAACCTTATCTTTGTTGCCATGGGATTGAGGATGATTTTTTCTGCTGTGGTATTGTTGATGTTTCCTGCGATTGGAAGTGCGTGGGCTGAGCATCCTCTGCTGGTTCGACCTGTCCTGGAGGAGTTGGAGGTTTGGGAGGAGATGGATTCAGTGGAGGTTCGGGAGCTGGTGACCTTTTTGGAAGCAAACAGCCGGGAGATGGCCGATTTTTTGGAAGAGCACGAAAAATGGGCTGAGGAGCATTTGCATAATTACCGGCAGAGACCGGACGATCTCCGCTTTAATCCGGAACTAAAAGGTGCCGAACTCAGGACCTCTTTTTTGCGTGCAATCAGGATACACCCGGAGAGCAAAATTCCGCTTTATCTGCATCTGATGCCCGGGGAAACTGCTGAAGAACACCTGGTCCTGGACCCGGCTGAACTCAGCCTGTTTGACAACCTTGGAAAGGAGCGGGAGACCGTTTACCGGCAATTGCGGGAGGGGCAGAAAGCAGATGCACTGGATGTGTTGGTGAGTGCGAATGACGAACCGGATTACGGCTTTGACCTGGGACTCTTTGAGGACAATGACACTCCTCACGGGCGGGAGTACGGATTTGGAAACCAGCCTTTTGGCAATCCCAATTTGGTCAATAGTTCCCAGGGGCCTTTTCACATGGCTTTTTACCACGAACCAGGGATAGTATATGCGGTTGCGCCCTTTTTGGACAACAGCTTGCTCGAATCGCGGCTTTTTCTCTACCGTGCGCTGTCGGTTTTTGCATTTAATCAAGGTGAGGATTACTGGGGCTGGCGTTTTCTCGGCTGGAGCATGCACTACGCAGGGGATTTGAGCATGCCGTATCACAGCAGTCCCTTGCCGGGCTTTTCAGTACTTCAAATGGTTGTGAGCCAACTTCACGCAATGCGCGGTGACGAAAGCCGGCAAAGGGATATGATTCAATTGGTTTCCAACCGGCACATGGTTATTGAAGCCTATCAACACGCTGTTTTGACTGAAGCTCATCGGAGTGGGGAGGTGGATCATTTGTTTTTAAGGGCGTTGAGAGGAGACTCGGAATTGCCTGAGTTTGATGATCAATTTGCGCGAAAGGTGGCCTCTTATCACGCTGCGCAAAAGGCGGATGAAATGAGCGAGGCGGTAATCGATGCCATGCCCAGGTCTCTGGTTGATGACCCTATGATTGAGGCCCGCCATGCATCCGATTTACAGAAACTCCGCCAAATGGCAATTGAGGAGTCGGAAAATGAAGAGTTGGACTTATTGAACCGTCAAATTGCTGCCCGGTTCCGGGATTTCTCTGTCAATGTAAGGACGCTTCTGTTTTCGGTTTTGGAGGAATCCGGTACGCAGTATTGAAAGTACAAAGTGGAAAGTTCGGAAAGTAGAAAGTTGATAATTGCGTATAGGTTTTGAATGAATTTCCGTGTAGGGGCGCAATGACTTGTGTATTAATTAATTACGAATTGCGAATTATGAATTACGAATTGGGGGTGCATAGCGCAAATTCTGACTCCTCGGCAGTAATTGGGAATCTTGAGGTAATTCTTTGGTATGGAATTGGTTTCACGCGGAGGGCGCAGAGGCTGTATTCATCACTTCATTTGTATTTCCGCAAAATACGTCACCTGGAGGGCTCCTAATTGAAGATAGGATTTCACGCCAAGTACGCAAAGGTGCTATATCCAGATAGTTTGTTCCAGTAAGAAATCTGTGCAATCCGGGTAATCCATTTAATCCGTGATTCAGACAATGTGCGAATCGGTTTCTTGCAAAGCCGCAAAGCCGCAAAGGAAGACGCAAAGGGTTCAGTTGAAAGTACAAAGTTTGGAAAGTACAAAGATCGGGAATATCCCACCAAAGGGATGGGGGCAAGCGGATAGGGTTAATATCTGTAGATACGCACGGCCGTGCGTATTTGCCCTCCCATAAATTCCAGCCATCAAAATTCATATCAACGACCGGTAGTCACCTGTTTACGATTTAAGAAATTTAATCAATCATAAAAAAATGGCTAACAATTTTTTAATTCAACACAGGGGAACGGTGGACCTAAAATCCCTCTAGGTTAATAACCCCAACAATTCTATAACAAACCGAAGGTAAGATACTTACGTTCTCAAAAAGCCATTGACCATCAACCATCCGCCATCAACCCATCAGGTTCACCGCAGAGATCGCAGAGAAAGCGCAAAGGTGGGCAAGGCAGTATGCGCTGAAAATATTCTCGAAAATCAACAACCCCTAACAATATATATTGCTGAAAGCCAAACTTTTGCGCTAGAAAAAGCAACTCAAAACTCAAAACTGCCGCGTTCTCCGCGTAGGAACCTATACAAGATTTGAAACCCTTCGATTCTCATAATTAACGGAAAATCATTGAATTACTGAATACAGCCTTCGTTCCCTTTGCGTGAAACCTAATTCCCCAGGACCGGGCCTGAAAGACGTAAGCACCCAACCAACCCCATCTTTTCCGGTCTAAATTCCTGACTGATCTTTGCGCAAAACGATATGAGCGAAAATCAACGCAAGGAGCACGTACTACTCTGGGAAAGTAGTGGACTT
>PWJP01000256.1 GCA_003559985.1 Saprospirales bacterium | reverse complement strand
GACTTGTGACTAAAAATTAGGAAGTGAAAGTCTGGAAAAAAACAGAGCGAGAGACGGGATTCGAACCCGCGACCCCGACCTTGGCAAGGTCGTGCTCTACCAGCTGAGCTACTCTCGCTTTTAATAAGCGACTGCAAATATACGACCCTTTTCCCAAACTTCGGAAAGTTTTTTGAAAAAATATTCCTTTTCCAACGGACCATGGCCTTAATGCCCGGATTTCGGGCTTTTGATAAACTTCACACCGGCTTTGGTCGTTACCATTCCCAAATTATTGAGACATCAATTGCGTGGACCGTACACGGGGGTCACAAACAATTGGTAATTTTGCGTGGTTTTTGAAAAAAGCATCCCGATGAGTAAGAAAGGAAAGGTTTTGGTAGCCATGAGCGGTGGTATTGACAGCACCATGACAGCCCTGCTTTTGCACGAGCAGGGGTACGAGGTTATTGGCATTACCATGAAGACCTGGGACTATGCCACTTCGGGTGGTGATTCCAGAGAAACGGGCTGTTGCAGTCTCGACTCAATAAACGATGCCCGCCAGGTCGCCGTTGACCACGGTTTCCACCATTTTATAATAGATATCCGCGACGAGTTTGGTGATTTTGTCATCGACAATTTCATTGAGGAGTACATCGCCGGCCGAACCCCCAATCCCTGTGTTTTGTGCAACACGCATATCAAGTGGGAGGCCATGTTGAAAAGGGCAGACTCTCTGGATTGTGAATTCATCGCCACCGGTCACTACGCCAAAAAGGTGTTTGATAACGGCCGCTACTTCGTGCGCAGGGCCAAAGACCTGACCAAGGATCAGAGTTATGTTTTGTGGGGCCTCAGTCAGGAGTGTCTCAAGAGGTCGGTATTTCCCCTCGGGGATATGTTGAAATCTGAAGTGCGGGAACTCGCCATGGACCGGGGCTACAAAGAACTCGCCGGAAAACCCGAGAGCTACGAGATTTGCTTTGTCCCCGACAACGACTACCGCGGTTTTTTAAAGCGGCAGGTGCCCGGCCTGGAAGAAGAAGTTGATGGAGGGTGTTTTGTCGATCAGGAAGGCAAACTGCTCGGGCGCCACAAAGGCTATCCCTTTTTCACAGTGGGGCAGAGAAGAGGTCTCGGAATCGCTTTCGGCGAGCCCATGTACGTCACGGAAATAAAGCCGGAGTCCAATACCGTGGTACTCGGCAAACAGGAAGATATGATCCGGAATGGCATGCGCGTCGGTGATTACAACTTCCTCAAGTACGATTCCATTGAAAAACCTCTTGAAGTGGTCACCAAGGTGCGCTACCGGGACCGCGGAACGCTCAGTACCATGAGCATGGAAGGCGACGAGGTGATGGTGGAGTTCATGGCCAATGTCCGGGGAATTGCTCCCGGTCAGTCGGCTGTAATGTACGAGGGTGATGACGTCATCGGAGGCGGAATAATTAAAGCCAGTTTTTGAGCCGGAATTTCATCCTGCTTTTCAGTGTAATCAAAACAACCATCCATGGCCAGGTTAAAAAGAGAGCTGGAAGAACTGATCCCGGCGGGTCGGGTGTTAAAACCCTACGGGAAAGATGGCTCTATTAAGTTGGCCGGTGAAAACGAGGCATTTGAACAAATCCTCACAGAGGTCGAATTTATTTTCATCACAGACTTTGGAAGCAAGGTGCCCTTCCGGCTTGAGGAGGTGCGTCCCGGTCCACCCCCGATCGTCAAGTTGGAGGGGCTGGATGCCCCTGAAACAGCCCGGCGACTTAATGGGGCCGCATTTTTTTTGCTGAAGTCCGATGCTCAAAAGACCAGCCGCTACAAAAAATCCGACCCCCTCAAATATATTGTGGGTTTTGAGGTCATCGACTACACCAGTGATGAGCTTGTCGGCTCGGTGGTCAATACCGTGGAAATGGCCGGACAATTGCTGGCTGAAGTTAAAGACCACAAGCTGGATAAAACCCACCTGGTTCCTATCCACGAGGATATGATTGTATCCATGGACCCCGATTCCAAAACCATCCTCATGGAACTCCCTGAAGGTCTTACCGAACTCTGACCAGTTGTATTTGGGGTGAGGTTTATAAATAATAGCTGGATTTGAATACCACTATGGACTATCAACTATCTCGGAGGATGCTAAAGAGTATTATTATTTCTGAAAGGTACCTGTTGGCTTTTCTTTTGACTTGTGAAAAACCAGGGTGACTCAGAAGCCCTTAATTCACTTATTCAGATTGAATTTATGCCTCATTTTAGGTGGGTTAGAAAAGTAGCTTTAATGATAAAAGGAGTCTGATTAATTCAGATTAACAGGTAGTTTTTTTACCTTAGCACCAAAAGGACCTATGAAAACATTTTTACTTTTTGCATCAACCATGGTTATGAGCACTGCACTTTGGGCTCAACTTGATTTGAACTATGAAATTGAGTTCACACATTTTCAGCAGGATTACATTCCACTGGAGGAGTACACCAACTTAACGGAGGGATTGGATTCCTGGGATAATAACGAACTTTTTGACCAGTACCTAATCTTGAGCAATCCAGTGGTTTTGCCGGGCCTTGAAGACAGGCCTCTCAATGAATTTTACATTGACGGTATTGCAGGGTTTGAACTGGTTTACTACAATTCGGGGGACCCATACGAATTGATCTTAATTGCATCGGCAATAAATGATGAGGTTATTTCTCCTCTGGTAGATGAAAATAATACCGACCAGGGCCATATTTTATTTTTGGAAACAGAAGAGGGATTTGTCTTTGAATTCCAAAATGTGGGGCTGGAGGAGGAAATGTACCTGAATGACGGAAACCTTGTTTCAAGAGTGAATTTTCAGGTGGAGTATCACTACAACGATCGATGTGTACAATTTAATTACGGACATTCTGATATTGGAGCTGAATATCAAGCTTATATTGATTCATGGGGCATGTTAATCGGTACCGGCCTTGGTTGGATTTCTTGGGAAATCATAGATGGTCAAATTGATTTTTCGCAACTTATTGGTTTGGTTTATGGTGATCCCTCTGACCCTTCTTTTGAGACTGTTTTGATTGATGGGGAATCAGATGAAGAAGGAGAAAATCCCCTTTTGGGTATTCCTCCTGAAGGCACCATATATCGCTTTTGCTTTGACCAGACTACTTCAACTGAAGAAAATGTCGAACTCTCAACTGACTTGACCTTGTACCCCAACCCCGCCACAGATGTGGTTTATTTTTCACTTCCGGAAGAAGATGCGAGCCGGATGGGCGATTTGAATGTGCAGGTGATTGACCTGAGCGGCAGTGTGGTCATCGAAAGTGAGTTTGGGTCCGACCTCCACGGAGGATTTAATATTGAAATGCTGCCGACTGGCATGTATTTCGTGCGGTTGACCGGAGAGAATCTCTCAAAGACTGTGAAGATGGTGAAAAAATAAGGGGACCCAAAAGTCCTGGATTCCCTTCTTCAGACTGTTTATACCTCATTTTTGGTGGGGTAGAAATTTAGCAAAAAAATATTTAGCTGGATTCACCGGCAATTTTAAAAATATTATATCTTGCAGACAAAAAGGAACTATGAAAACATTTTTACTTTTCGCAGCAACTATGGTTTTGAGCACTACTCTTTGGGCTCAGCTTGAATTGAACTATGAAATTGAGTTTACCCATTTTCAACAGGATTACATTCCTTTGGAGGAGTACACCAACTTAACGGAGGGATTGGGTGCCTGGGATTTTTACGATCTTTATGACCAGTTTCTTATCTTGAATAATCCAGTGGTTATGCCGGGTTTTGAAGACAGACCTCTCAATTTTTTGCACTTTGACGGTTTTGCCGGGTTTGAGCTGGTTTATTCCAATCCTGGGGATCCTTACGAATTGTTCTTAATTTCAGCAGCAATAGATGATTATGCTATTTCCCCGCTGGCAGATGACAATAATACCGACCAGGGCCATATTTTATTTTTGGAAACAGATGAGGGATTTGTCTTTGAATTCCAAAATGTGGGTCTGGAGGAGGAAATGTACCAGGGTGATGGTAATCTTGTTTCAAGAGTGAATTTTCAAGTGGAGTATCACTACAATGACCGATGTGTACAATTTAATTACGGACATTCTGAGATTGGAGCTGAATATCAAGCTTATATTGATGAATGGGGTATGCTAATTGGTACTAGCTTTGGTTGGTATTCCTGGGAGAGCATTGATGGTGAAAGTGATTTATTGGGTCTCTTTGGATTGGTTTATGGTGATCCCTCCAACCCTTCATTTGAAACTGTTTTAATTGATGGGGAATCAGATTATGAAGATGAAAATCCCCTTTTGGGAATTCCCGCTGAAGGAACCGTATATCGCTTTTGTTTTGACCAGACTACTTCAACTGAAGAAATTGTCGAACTCTCAACTGACTTGACGCTATATCCCAATCCTGCCACAGATATGGTTTATTTTTCACTTCCGGAAGAAGATGCGAGCCGGATGGGCGATTTGAATGTGCAGGTGATTGATCTGAGTGGCAATGTGGTGATCGAAAGTGAGTTTGGACCCGATCTTCACGGGGGATTGAATGTTGAAATGCTGCCGACTGGCATGTATTTCGTGCGGCTGACCGGTGAAAATCTCTCACAGACTGTGAAGATGGTGAAAAAATAATCGGTTGCCACTCAGTTGACCTTTTTGCTTCGGCATCTTTTCAGGAATAATGGAATGTGGGAATAAACCACCCTCGGTGATTTTCTCAGCATTCTCCTCAGGATTTTAGAGTAAAATACCTGCGATGGTTGCTGTCATCAAATTGGCCAGTGACCCTGCCAGCACCGCGTAAAGGCCGAATTGAGCGAGTTCAGATTTTCTGTTTGGCGCCAATCCCCCAATTCCCCCGATTTGAATGGCGATGGAAGCAAAATTGGCAAATCCGCAAAGTGCGAAGGTGGCCATGGTGATTGTTTTGGTACTGATGGTGCCCTCCGAAACCATTTCGGCCAGTTGCATGTAGGCGACAAATTCGTTGAGGACCACTTTGGTGCCCAACAGCGAACCCATATTTACCGCATCCTCCCAGGGCACACCGACTCCAAAAGCAAGTGGGGCGAGGATCCAGCCGAGTACTGTTTCGATGGTGAGTTCTACGCCCTCCGGCAGCATCTGGTTGATGGTAGTGATCTCCCCGAAGTGGTAGAGGAAGTGGTTACCCATTGCCAGCAGCGCGATAAAGGCGAGCAGCATGGCTCCGACATTCAGGGCCAGTTTGAGTCCCACTCCTGCACCCGAAGCTGCCGCATCAATACCATTGGCATCGGTTTTTTCTACGGTCATTTTAACCTCCCCACGGGTAACCGGCTCACCGATTTCCGGCCGCAGGATTTTGGCAATAACGAGGGCAGCAGGTGCAGCCATGATGGAAGCACCCAGCAACTGTTCGGCAAACATCAACCTTCCGACATCGAGCGGCACATCGTTGGCAAGTGCGTAGGAGTTGCCCAGCATTTGCACATAAGCCGCCATCACTCCTCCCGCGATGGTTGCCATGCCGCCTGTCATGACCGCCAGCAGCTCCGATTTGGTCATTTTTTCGATATATGGTTTTATGACCAGGGGAGACTCGGTCTGACCTACAAAAATATTGGCCACCACGGAGAGGGATTCCGCCCCTGATATACCCATCAATTTTTGCATACCTTTTGACATGACGTTTACGACGCGCTGCAATATCCCGTAGTGGTACATTATGGATGTAAGCGAGGCAAAAAATACAATGGTTGGAAGTACCTGGAATGCAAAAAAGTGGCCCATGCTCCCCTCCATGCCCGGACTCCTGGCCAGGTCACCAAAAATGAATTCCGCCCCGGCCGTGGTGAAGTCCAGTACAATCACAAAAAATGAGGATATCCAACTGAAGATGATTTTGGGCCATCCCAACGGAGACCACCATTCTTCCATGACAGACCCCTTCAGAATAAAAATGGCCAGTATGAATTGAATGGCAAGCCCAATGCCCACCAGTTTCCAGTCTATCTTTTTTCGGTTGTTGCTGAAAAGGACAGCCACTCCGATTATGAGCACCATCCCGATTACACCGCGTAAAATGTCCATATATCCCGCATTATTTCCCCTTCGGCAGGCTCTTTTCCGGCCCAATCACTTCCGGGGGAATTCAAATATCCGGCAAGATAGAAAAATGTTGCGAAATATCGGATTCCGGCCCTTCAATCAATACCAAATTCCGGAATTTTTAAGCCGCTGCTTAAGGATTTTTAAAGTTCCCGTGAAAAAATTTCGATAGCTGCTCATGCCATTGTATTTTCGCAACCGGGTTTATCATCGTATTATGGCCGGCAGCATCAACAAACCATACTTCATCGGAATCACAGGGGGCAGTGGTTCAGGAAAGACTACTTTTATCAGGGAGCTGAGAAGGAAATTTCCCTCCGAGTCACTCTGCATTCTCTCCCAGGATGATTACTACCGGCCCAGAGATGAACAACAAGCCGATCCGCGCGGGATCAGAAATTTTGACCTGCCTGAATCCATCGATATCCGGCAACTGGAAAAGGATGTCAATCTTTTAGCTGAAGGTAAGACCATTACCAAAAAGGAATACACTTTCAACAACCCGAAAAAGAAACCTGGTACTCTGGTCTTTCACCCCGCTCCGATTATTGTACTCGAGGGGCTGTTCGTTTTTTATATCGAATCCATTTTCAAAAGGTTGGACCTGAAAATCTTTATCCACGCCAAGGAAAATCTCAAGGTCATCAGGCGGATTAAAAGGGATCAGGTGGAGCGAAATTATCCACTGGAGGATGTGCTGTACAGATACCAGCACCACGTACTTCCGGCTTATGAAAAACACATCTTCCCCTTCATGGAAAAATCCGATATCATCATCAACAACAACGACACCTTTGATGCCGGTCTGCGAGTGTTAGAGGGTTACATTTTCCACAAGTTGCACTCTATAAAAGCCGCAAAAAAACCAATGGAATCCCGGGAAGTTGTGAAGTGAAACTTACGCACCATATCCGGGCCTTAATCACACGATTTCTTCTTCCTTTCCTCCGTTGTCGGATCCTCCTTCGCTCTCCTTAATCTGCAACAGTGTTCTACCCCAGAAATAGTGCATACCCTCAAAAAGCCCTGCGATTTTTTCGTAGAGTTCGCTGCTTGATTTGTTCAGTTCATCATCCAGTACAGAGACGAATTCCTCAGGCACCGGATAGGATTGCTCGATGCCGCGGTCTTTTATCTTCAGCGTGTATTTTTCGCCATATTGAAACAACTCAACCACATAGTGGGCGTGCTTATAACTCTTTATCACTCTCATCGGTGGAAAGTTTTTGAATGGATTGACTCAATTGTCGGTAAAGTATTTTTAAATCTTCGTCTTCTAATTTGCTAATATGCTTTTGCAAAGTGGCTTTGTCACCCCTGATTGCGGGACCTGTTTGCGCTTTGGCGGGATCCATCCTCAGCGCCTTTTCAACGGTGGTTTGGATCAGCGGGTGTAAATAATCGAATGGGATACCGCGCTTTTTCAGCATATCGGAGGCCAGTGCCAGCAGGTGATTGGTGAAATTATTGGCAAAAACAGCGGCCAGGTGGAGTTGTTCCCGCATCAGGTCGTTGTTATTTACGGGACGAGCCCCGGCCTCTTCGGCCACTTTATGCAAAAAACGGCTCACCCCTTCCTGTCCGCTTTCAATAAAAACAGGCACCCCAGCCCAGTTGAAATCCTGGTCCCTCGAAAAAGAATTCAGGGGGTAAAAAATACCGTAGTTCGGCACCACACCCTTCAGATGATTGGCGGGAAGGACGCCTGAGCTGTGCAAAATACAGGCATTTTGGACCATTTTTTCGGGCAATTGGGAGGCTACAGCTGCAATTTGGTCGTCCTTGACTGTCAGAAATACGGCCTCAATGTCATTCGGCAGTTTGCCAATATCGTTGACGAGATGCAGATTTTTTCCAGCGCCGGATGAAGGGGGTTTACGGTGATAATTTCGACAAACCACAATGGTACCAATGCCCTGTCTCGACAGTTCTAAACTGAGGTGGTAACCTACATTTCCCCAGCCGATGACAGCCACCTTGTGCATGGTAAGTTACATTTTGTTTCTAAGCCGGACAATCATTGAGAACAGCAGACCGATCATCATCATACCCGATCCTATCCAGAAGAAATTCAGGCCTTCAAACCTGATGGCCTCCAGTACTATAAAGTCACTCCTGGGAACATTTTCAGCGATTTGAACGGGCAGGTTTTCAGTCTTCATGGGTTGGTCTGCCACCATAAAGGTCATCTTACCGGAATTGGGATCGACCCTGGTAAAGCGGAAGTGCAG
>PWJP01000287.1 GCA_003559985.1 Saprospirales bacterium | reverse complement strand
ACTTTGCCTTGTCGAGTCCCATGCGGCTGATTATATCCTTGATCAGCGCCTTGCTGTCATCGGTGTCGTAAATGGAAAAAGTAGCGGGATAGCCGATTTTCTCTGCCTCAATCCTGAGAATGCGGGAAAAAAGCGAGTGAAATGTACCTGCCCACACGTAGTTTCCACCATCGCCAACTACTTTGGAAATCCGGTCCTTCATCTCTCTGGCGGCCTTGTTGGTAAAAGTGAGTGAGAGGATTTGACGCGGTTCTACGCCGCTGTTAATCAGATGCGCAATTCGAAAGGTCAACACCCGGGTTTTGCCCGATCCGGGACCGGCTATTACCATTACAGGACCGTCCACATTGGTCACTGCCTGCCTCTGAACATCATTGAGTTGGTCTAAGTAGTCATTCATAGATACAAAGTTACAGAAGCTGCGAGAAGTAGCCGGCATAAACGGGGTTATAATGATGGAAGTTTGTCTATGAAAATGAGATTGGAAATTTTGGAGGACCTGGAATAATTCCGGGGAATACTTTTGTCTTCAAACGATCATAGCGTAACATCTCCACCCTCATTTCCTACCAAAATCCGCGGGTATCTCACCCCACTCCTTAGTAGGCCATTTAATTATGTGATTTTTGTAGTTGTTGGTTTTCAGCCATTTTTCTGCCCGGGCGATCAAATCGAAGAGCACGCGGTTCTTTGGAGTGCGCTTCAGCTTGGTTTTGCAGTGCTTATTCTTCACCCAATTCATCGCAATTTTTGAATCGGTGTAAATGGGCAGACTTTCCATGTTGGGGTGTTTCTTTAAGAATGCAAGAGCGTGAACCAGGGCGAGAAACTCCCCCACGTTGTTGGTGGCATCATAAAAAGGCCCCATGTGAAAAAGGGGATCCCCATTCTCGGCCCAAACTCCGCGGTATTCCATTTTGCCCGGATTGCCGGAACAGGCAGCATCCACAGCTATGGACATAGGTTCGGGCTCCGGTTTTTTGAGCATTTTCCGGGCCTTTTCCTTAGCGCGGTACTTTTCCGGCCCGCTTGAATATGCGTCCTCGGCCTCCTTGCGGGTTTTGAATGATTTGAACTTTGCCCGGGGATAATTGGCGACCTGCAATTGGCATTCCTTCCATGAGTCGTATATGCCCGGTTCGTGTCCCTCCCACACCACGTAGAACTTTTTGCTGGCCATTCCGAAAAATAATTTTATATATTATGATAATTAATAATCTGTAAATATCTTTACGCCAAAATTATAAGTAATGGTCTCAAAAGGTATTAAAGATGAATTGAAGCAATTGGCCGAAAAACTTCACCCAAAGATGGTGGAAATACGGCGACACTTGCACATGAATCCCGAACTTTCTTACGAAGAAAAGGAAACTTCTTCCTTTATCAGCTCTGCGCTAAAAGCCGAAAAAGTGACTCACGACACTGGTATTGGTGGATACGGGATTGTGGCAAAGATCGAGGGCAATGGCACTGGACCGCGAGTCTTACTGAGGGCCGATATGGATGCCCTCCCCATTCAGGAAGAGAGCAATGTCTCCTACAAATCAAAGCGCGACGGGGTGATGCACGCCTGTGGTCACGATGTGCATTCCGCTTGCCTTCTGGGAGCGGTAATGATGTTGAATCAACTTCGCAAAAGCTGGGCCGGAGAAATAATCGCGGTTTTTCAACCTGCTGAGGAAAAAACGCCCGGTGGGGCCAAAGCGATGTTGGAGGATGGCATTATCGAAAAATACCAGCCGCAGGTGGCTTTAGGTCAACACGTTCACCCCCCGCTTCAGGCAGGTAAAGTCGCCTTTATCGAAGGTCAATCCATGGCTTCAGCCGACGAATTATACCTGACGGTGAAGGGAAGAGGAGGCCATGCAGCACTTGCCCATGAGTGTATTGACCCAATTGTAATCGCATCTCAAATTGTGCAGGCCCTTCAACACCTTGTCTCTCGCAAAGCCAATCCCTTTATTCCAACCGTGGTCTCAATCGGGAGGATAGAATCTTCGGGCGGGGCTACCAACGTCATTCCATCCGAAGTCAAACTCACCGGTACTATTCGCACTTTTGACGAGGAGTGGAGAGCGGAAATTCATCAAAACATAGAGAAAATCTGCCAGGGCATAGCCGTATCCAATGGGGGTGCCTGTGAAGTCCATATTCTAAAGGGCTATCCGGCAGTTTATAACGACCCGAAAACCACCAGAAAATCAAGAAAAGCTGCTGAAGACCTGCTTGGCAAAGAAAATGTGGTCGATATGGACCCCAGAATGACCGCAGAGGATTTCTCCTACTTTGCCAGAGAATTGCCGGCCTGTTTTTTCAGACTGGGAACGGGAAATGTGGAAAAGGGAATTGTAGCTCCTATTCACACACCCCGCTTTGATATTGACGAAGACGCCCTCATTACAGGAAGTCTGCTCATGGCTTATCTGGGCGTGAACCAATAAATATTACATTTTTTTATAATATTTTATTGACTGAAATAAAATTGTGTTTATATTTGCAAAAAATATAATATGATATGGCAACAAGGGTACTTATAGTTGATGACGAAAAGAGCATACGGAAGACACTGCGGGAGATTTTGGAGTATGAGAAATACGAAGTGGAGGAAGCGGGAGACGGACTTGAGTGTCTCGCCAAGGTTAAGGGGGGAAAAATCGACCTGATTATTTTAGACATTAAAATGCCTAAACTGGATGGCACGGAGACGCTGGAGCGGTTGCAACTTCTGGCCCCGGACATCCCCGTGGTAATGATCTCGGGCCATGCCACCATCGACACTGCAGTAGAAGCGGTAAAAAAAGGTGCTTTTGACTTTATCTCGAAGCCACCGGATCTCAATCGCATGTTGATAACCCTAAGAAATGCACTGGATCATTCTCACCTGGTTTCCGAAAAAAAGGTTTTGAAGAAAAAGATCGCAAAGTGTAATGTCCAGGAAATAATTGGGGAATCAGCACCTGTCAAACAAATCAAGGAAACCATAGATCGCGTAGCTCCTACAGATGCCCGGGTTTTGGTAACCGGTGAAAACGGTACGGGAAAGGAATTGGTAGCCAGGTGGATACACGAAAAGAGCAGCAGAAAAGAGGCTTCTCTGGTGGAGGTCAACTGCGCTGCAATACCCTCGGAACTCATCGAAAGTGAGCTTTTTGGACATGAAAAAGGCTCATTCACCTCTGCGGTTAAGCAGAGAATAGGGAAATTCGAGCAAGCCAATGGAGGCACCCTGTTTTTGGATGAGATCGGAGATATGAGTCTTTCAGCGCAGGCCAAGGTACTTCGCGCTCTACAGGAAAATTACATCGTCCGCGTAGGTGGAGATAAAGACATCAAGGTAGATGTGCGAGTGGTAGCAGCAACCAACAAAGACCTTCGAACTGAAATCGAAGAGGGTCGATTTCGGGAGGATTTATACCACAGACTTGCAGTCATTATTATCCCAGTGCCTTCTCTCAATGAGCGCACGGACGATATACCTCTCCTTGTTAACCACTTCAATGAGGAGATTTGCAAGGAATACGGCATTCCGAAGAAAAAATTCACAAAGGACTGCCTCGAAGCGCTAAAATCCTTCAACTGGACCGGCAACATTCGGGAGCTGCGGAATGTAATTGAACGGCTTATCATTTTAAGCGGAAAGCAGGTTACCAAATCTGATTTCCAGGATTACGTTTACCCACCGAATAAAAGTAGAAGCCGGATAGCGGAACTTATGAACAGTTTCGACGATTTAGATTCTCTAAAAAAGTTCATTGATAAGGAATACCGGAAAATGGAGAATGGAAAATAAGGTTGACATTGAGGTCCTCCATAAAATACTTTGACCTTTTTTCCATCTAAAATGGCGTATGCCTGAATATTGCCATAATATCTTCGGCAAAATGCAGAGTACAAAACAATAATTTGTCAGTGGTGTCGAAAAAAGCCATGATTTTTCGGCTGGGAGATTGAGCAATTTAATAACTTTGGTGTTTATCAACCCGGCCCAGGATGTAATGCAATAATTAATTTTTGCGAGAATCAAACCCGGAAAAATTTATAAAAAAGATATTGGTAGAATAAAAATCACCATGTTAATATAAGGTATTGCGGACCGGGGTATTTTCTAACAAAACAAATTAAGACAAATGCGAAAATGGAGTGAGATTAAGGGAGAGAACGCCTGGACGATGTTCAAGGTAATGTCGGAGTTTGTGTAGGGTTTTGAGCGCCTCAACCAAATAGGCCCATGTATTTCTATTTTTGGATCGGCCAGAACCAAAGCCAACCATCCCGAGTACACCAAGGCTGTGGAAATTGCCCGCAGACTTATTCAGGAAGGTTACGGTATTATCACCGGAGGTGGCCCCGGAATAATGGAGGCGGGAAATAAGGGTGCTACCATGCAAAATGGAGTGTCCGTGGGCTTAAACATTGATCTGCCATTTGAACAGGGCAACAATTCCTTTATCGACCCGGATAAAAACCTAAATCACCGCTACTTTTTTGTGCGAAAGGTTATGTTTGTCAAATATGCCCAGGGATTTGTAGTGATGCCGGGAGGTTTTGGCACCCTGGATGAACTCTTTGAAGTGCTTACGCTAATTCAGACCAACAAGATCACACCGGTGCCTGTCATACTTTTTGGCAAAAAATACTGGCAGGGGCTCTGTGATTGGATTGTGGACACTCTAATAGATGAAGGAAAAGTATCAGCTTCTGACATGGATTTGTTTTTGATTACAGATGATGTGGAAGAAACAGTTCATTATATCAATGAATTTTACAGCGGTGAAAAGTCCAAAGACCTCAGGCCCAATTACGAGTTGGAGTAATCAGACGCTTTTTCCCTTTTCTAAATGCATAGATTGAGTCAACGGAAATGCCTTTTCTGAATAAATTGGGTTTTGGAGACCAGGGGGTGAGCAGTTGCGGTTTCAATAGTGTGATTGATTTTCTTTGCTACTCTACATCCTGTGATTTGTGTTTGAGATTGGGCAATTTGATTTCAAATCTAGTACCCTTTCCAGGGGTTGATTCCATCGACATACTACCGCCAAGTTTTTCAACAGACTCCTTCGTTATATAGAGGCCTATTCCCGATCCATCTGACACAGAAGTAGCCCGGTAAAACATATCGAATATTTTCTCCTGATGCTCTTCTTTGATCCCTATACCGTTGTCTTCAATCGTGATTTTCGCAAGCTGGTCGTCTGAATGGATGTCAATATTCACGACTGATTCCTCCTTGTCGGGGTCCAGGTATTTTACAGCATTGGAGATCAGATTATTGAGTATTACACTTATCCGTCTTTTGTCAGAGTAGAAATCTCCTGAACATTTAACTGATACATTCACTTTGTGATCTACCAAATCATTGAGGTGTTCAAGTCCCTCCACCTGTTCCTGTAGCAATTTCTCAAAGTCAATGAGTTCTCGCTCAACATCCTGGCGTAAGTTGCGGGAGTAATCGAGAATATCGCCGATAAAACCATCCAGTCGTCTGACGGATTTCTCCATCATTCTGAAAATTTCTCGTTGTTCGCGGTCATTTTTACTGGTATTGCTTTCAGCTATCGATATTAATCCGAGTAGGGAGGCCAAGGGAGCTCTGAGGTCATGGGAAGTGCTGTAAACAAATCGATCGAGTTCGTTATTTCGTTTCTCGAGTTCCAGGTTCTGCTTTTTGATTTCCTGTTCTGCCAACTTGGAATCAGTGATTTCAGTGTGAGTACCGTAGATCCATTCCGGTTTGCCATCTGGCGTGTAGGTCATAATTTTACCCTTGTCCAGTACCCATACCCAATGCCCGTCCTTGTGCTTCATTCGAACTTCACACTCGTAGAAGGGTATTTTTCCTTCGATGTGTTGTTGAAGAATTTCATCGGACTTTACTTCATCCTCGGGGTGCATTAATTGCCTCCAGGTATCGATGGAATTCAATTCCAGGTTTTCCGGCAAAAAGCCAACAATTTCAGCCCATCGCTCATTGTAAATGATTTCATCAGTCTGTAAATTCCACTCCCAGGTGCCCAGGTTATTACTTTTTAAAATGTTGTCCAGCCTGGCCCTTTCCTGGATTAGAGATTCTTCAGCTTTTCGTCTCTCAAGCAGGTTGGAAATGGTAAGAGAAATGGATTTCAGCATTTCAATGTCTTCATTGTCCCAATTTCTGGTTTTCACACAGTCGTCAAAACCCATGAAACCGTAATATTCCCCATTTACAAAAAGAGGAACCAAGAGGATTGCTTGAATATCCTGTTCTCGAATCATCTCTTTAATTACAGGGTTAGTGACATTTAGGGCATTGTCCTCACAAACAATTTTACCCTCTGAAAGTGGATTGGTCCAATCGGAAAAGTCGCCGGCCGGGACTTCCTGCATGTTATGGATTTGTGGCTCAATTTTGTCCGCGCACCATTCCAGGGTGTTTTTGAGGGTGTCATTCGAGTGATTGTGCTTAAAGATATAGGCTCTGCTTGCTTCCATGGTACCACCCAGGTCTGCAAGTATTTGTTCGAGTACTTCAGTTACATTTTCATGTCCCACAGCGGCCTCAGAAACCCGGACATGCAATTCTTCCATGGACAGACGTTTTCTGATGTATTCCTCTGATCGCTTTCTCTCAGTGATATCAGATACGAACCCTTCAATGTAAACGAGTTCTCCTTCCTCATCAAAGACACCCTGACCGCGCTCCCAAAACCATTTCTGCTCACCATTTTTAGTAATAATAGGGTATTCAAAAATAAAAATCTCTCCGGGTTTGAGAGCTTTTTGAATTCCCTCCCAAATATATTCTACATAGTCAGGGTCAACAAGCCCCCCCAGATTAAATGTATTCTCCTTGTTAATGTCAGCTGCCCGGTAACCGGTAATACGATCAAAGCCCTCGCTCACAAAAAAAGCGGGCCAATCTTTGCTGTTTTTGCAGCGATAAACAAATCCCGGCAAATTTCTAACCATCTCACGCCATGTCTCTTCCCGCGTTTGCAGGGAGCGTTCAGCAAGGATTCGAGAAGTGATGTCTTCATGCACTACCACCAGGTGATCATCAAACCCCTTCAACCTGGAAACCTTCATCACAAACCACTGCTTCTCAGTTTCTGTATGGCAGGGGTATTCCCTTTCAAAAAGCTGAATGATGTTTTCTTTGACTTCCAGCATGCCATTCAAAGTCTCTTCCGCTGTTAGATCACCTGCCTGCTTTGACCTTTTCAGCACTTCAAAATAATTAGCACCCTCGCTAATTCCCTTCAAATCTGGAAGTCCACTTTTCTTTCCAAACTCAGCCCAGGCCCGGTTGGTGGAAATTATTTCTCCGTCTTCATTAAGAACCGCTATATGGGAGGACACAGAGTCCAATATTGCAGTATTGTAAGAAGTGCTCCTGTCCAAATTCCGACGCATTTCCTCGCTTCGCTCCTCTAAATTGCCCTTGTAAATTGCATAAATTGAGGTCATTACAATCACTGCAATGGATAGGGTCCGATTGAGATAAACATTGGCCGGGGTTTCAGCAGTGGCCAATAACATGGGATTGAGTGCCGTGAGCAGAATGGTCAGTACTGAAAAAAGGAGGATTACCCTCTTGCTCTCCCTGCTTACCAAAACAATGACAAATAAATACAACACTCCCACAGCCGTACCCAATGGGACGTACCAGTCAATTAGCACAATGACTACCAACAGAATGACAGCCAGCCATATCCATACTCCGTTTTTCATTAAAGCAATTTTCTCTTTATCAGTCCAGACAATATATTCATTATATTCCTCTATCTTGATTTAACTCACACAATTGGAAACAGTAAATCCCCTTCCTGAGATATAAGGGTTTACAAATATTCAACCATCAAAATTACGAAATCCAATGGGCATTGATCCTAACACCCACCATCTTTTTGAGCGCTTTATTCCTTTGAGAAGGTTAGCAAATTGAATAAACCCCGGAGAAAACCCTTTGCCCAATGGAAATGATGGTAATTGTACCAGTGCACTTCATAGGGTTACTTGCCATTGGATTTGGGACAGAGGATATTTTTTATGATAGTTGGATTCAGGGGCTTGTTCAGGTAGCCGGAAACATGTGGACTTTCCTTTGCCTTTTGCATATCCACAGGATCGTGAGAAGAAGACAACATATACACGCAACAACCAGCTCTTTTCGAATCCGGAATTTCAGCAAAGCGATCGAGAAACTCAAACCCACTCATTTCGGGCATTTTGATATCCAGCAGAATGAGGTCGGGAAATTCGTCTTCCGAATTTTTTAAATAATCCAGGGCTTTTATGGCTGACACAAAACCTTCAGTAACAGCTACAAACCCACTTTTTTTTAAAAGGGTGGAATTCACAAACTGGTCCAGGTCGTT
>PWJP01000259.1 GCA_003559985.1 Saprospirales bacterium | reverse complement strand
TTTGTTACCAAATCCCCGCACTTTGTAAGCCCGGAACAGCCATTGTGGTCTCGCCCCTCATAGCCCTGATGAAGGATCAGGTCGATGCTTTGAAACTCCACGGAGTAAAAGCCGAATTTCTGAACAGCACGCTTGACCCCATGGAGCAAAAGCGGATTGTGGGCGATCTGAGACGTGGGAATGTCGATTTGTTGTACATATCACCTGAGCGCATCAATGAGAGCTTCTGGAATTTTCTCGAAACCCTCGAATTGAATCTTTTTGCCGTGGATGAAGCCCATTGCATTTCTCACTGGGGCCACGATTTCAGACCGGATTACCGCAAGTTACAGATTCTAAAGCAGAGATTTCCCGATGTTCCTCTGATTGCACTCACTGCCACAGCAGATGAATTGACGCGCGACGATATCCTGGGCAATTTGAGAATGCGATTTCCCGAAGTATTTGTGTCCAGTTTCAACCGCCCCAACATCAAATACCTCGTTGAACCAAAACGGCGTAGTTTTGATAAACTGGTGGATTTTTTGCGAGAGCAAAATGGCGAATCGGGTATAATTTATTGTCTGAGCAGAGCATCTACCGAAGAACTGGCTGAGGATTTGAGGGGTCTGGGCTTTAATGCGATTCACTATCACGCACAACTCGACAGAGGCCAAAGGGCCAAAAATCAGGAGTTGTTTTCCAGGGATGAAGTTCAGATCGTAGTGGCTACCATTGCTTTCGGAATGGGAATTGACAAATCGAATGTGAGGTTTGTCGTGCACATGGACCTGCCGAAAAACATTGAGAGTTATTACCAGGAAACGGGAAGGGCCGGCCGCGATGGATTGGGCAGTACTGCACTGCTTTTTTACTCCTATGCAGATATGATCAAACTAAAATCCTTTGTGGAGCTGGACGACAATCCCGAACAGTCTGAAGTGATGCTGGACAAGTTGGAAAAAATTACGGCTTTTGCAAGTAGCAAAATCTGTCGCAGAAAGTTCCTGCTCAATTACTTTGGAGAAAAAGCACCCTCATATTGCGGAAATTGTGACGTTTGCCTGGCCAATTTTGAACGGGTGGAGGCAACTAAAGAGGCTCAAATCGCCCTTTCTGCAGTGGTGCGACTCAACCAGAAATTTGGGGCGAACTACCTGATTGATTTTGTCAAGGGATCAAAGTCCGAAAAAATAAGAGAGGCTCACAAATCTCTTCCCACCTACGGAGTGGGTAGTGATTTGACAAAGCCGGAGTGGAAGGGGGTTTTGGGGTCAATTGTAGAACAGGGGTATTTAAGGCGCTCGGCAGGGGACTATCCCGTCCTGGAACTCACAGACAAGAGTTGGGATATCCTCAAGGGAAGATCGAAGTTTTACTACACAAGGCGAAAGGAGAAGCTGCAGTCCTTTTCCGGTCGCGCAGAAGTTGCGGAAAATTGCGAGATCGAATTGCTGGAGAGATTGAAAAAGTGGAGAACAAGCAAGGCGAGAGCAGAAGGAGTAGCGCCATATATGGTTTTTCACGACAATGTGCTAAAAGAATTGGCCACCTACCTTCCCCAGGCTGAAGATGACCTCTGGTGTATTTCGGGAATAGGGGAGGTGAAAAAGAAAGCATACGGTGCCGAAATTCTCAAATTGATCAACAACCATTGCCGATTGAAAAACCTCACCTTCAGGCCACCTGCGGGTGCATCCTCAAAAAGAGTGAAAAAATCGACCAGAAGGAAGGCGAATACAAAAAATTCCACCTATCAGAAAACCAGGAAGTTATTGGAAAAGGGACTGTCGATTGCTGAGGTGGCGAATGAACGAGGGTACTCCGAGAGCACCATTTTTGGACACCTGGCCCAATTGATCGAAGCCGGTGAAATTGAGGTGGACCGATTCGTGGATAAAAATGCCAGAAAAGAAGTCGAGGGTGCCATTGCTAAACACGGCTGCGAGCGACTATCGCCCATTAGGACCGCCCTTAATAACGCCTACACATTTAATCTCATCAAACTGGTAGTCGCCGGATGGAAAGCAAAAAGGAGCAGGGAAAAAGTGGGATGAGGATCAAAGCTTTTCGTCCACCTCTTCAAGGTCTTTGGGATTGTACTTTTTGCAAAAAGAAGAAAGTTGTTCTTTGGATTTCTCTCTAATGTCGTCATTGATGTATCCGGCAATGGAAACCAGGGCGAAAGACAGCACACCGAGGTCGTCTGTATAACCCACTATGGGGGTCACATCGGGAATTGCATCCACAGGACAAATAAGGTAAACCAGTGCACCTGTAATCACGCTTCTTGCCCAATGAGGGGTCTCTTTTCTCAAAAAGGCATTGTACATCAGCAGGGCACTGTAGGCGAGTTGCACACCCGATTTCTTTACCCCTTTTTTTATAGCTGCAAATAATTCCTCTCTGTCCATGACTTTATAACCAATTCTCCACGGTTCTTAGTTCGCTGAAAATCTAAAAATTCCTGGCCTGAAGTGTTATCTACGGGACTCTAAATTGCCAATTAGTCCAATTATCATCAGACTATTTTCAAAAAAGCACCTCAATCTACTGCTTGACCACTCTTGTCACCGACCGGTATTTCCCATCGTACAATTCAATAAAATAAAGGCCCGGTGGATGCGCCCGCATCTGATCCAGTGATACATTGGATGTTTGATTGGATCCGAGGTCTATTTGTTGCGTTCCGGTTAGTCTGCCGGTGACATCCCAAATCCGGATTTCAAATCGACCTCCTGCATGCCCCTCCGTTTCGATCCTCAATTGAACATCGCTTTCAAAGGGATTGGGATAGGCTGTAACTTTGAATCCGGGATCAGGATCTGGTTCCACCACTGTATTCGGGCATTCCGTGAACAGTATATGAGACATGGAGTAATCGCTCGTGTCAAACGGACAGATACTCCTGACCTGGACTTCGTATGGTGAACAGGAACTCAGCCCATCGATGGTGTAGAATGTATCTGGTACAGCAACCTCGTCCTCCCATTCATCGCTTCCCAATGATCTGTATCTCAGGTTATAAGCCAGACCAAAATCCAGTTTTTCCCAGGTGACGGTAAATGATTCGGGAGTCTTCTCCTCCGCAACCACTTCCTGCACTTCAGGACAGACAATGTCGGGTCGGTAGAGGAATACACAAAAGTCGTACACCTGCCCAAAGTCAAAGGACTCGCAGGGGTCAACGGGCGGAATGCTGTCCGGGTCTTCCATGTACTTCATCTGAATGCGCATGGTCGCATGCCCGGACTGAATCATTGGGTCATCTGGTAATGATATCACCGTGTCCAGAGCTTCGGATACGGACCTGCCGGCATCAAAGACCAATTCACTGTATCCATGGATGCTGTCGCTGCTGAATATTCCATCCCGGTTGAAATCAATCCAAATTCTAAAATACTCCGGAAAGGGACCACCTACATGACCGGGAACCAACCTGAGTTCCTTTGTCTCTCCTAAATTTAATATACCGGCTAATCCCTCTGCGGTCATGTCCACATATCCGTCTCCGCGACCGGTATTGAGTGTCACATCTCCAATACGGGCTGAGTCAATCCAGTCAAAATCTGCGTCAATATCCATTGGTTCGCAGAAATCAGGCTCGGTGCAGTCGAAGCAGTTAGGGGTTTCTATGATAAGTATCTCTGAAAAAGAGGTAAAACCGGTATCGCATCTTGATTGCACCTGAAATTCGTATATGTGACAGGGCTTGAGGTTGAAAAAGGTAATGCTGTCTGGTATCCACAGGTCCGTTATCTCCCAAAATTCCTGGCCAAATTCGCGAAATCTGACGGTGTATTCAAAAGCCGGAATGATTTCATTCCAAAAAATGGTCGCACTTGCACTGTCAAATTGTATGTCGAATTGAGAAGGTGCTTCACAGCAGCCATTTGTGCGGAAAGAGTCCAATTCTACCCATGGACTTTCCCCATCTGCACACAGCGCCTGGATTTCAAACTCGTAAGTGGTACACAATTCGAGGTCTATTTCGAGGGGGGAGGCTACATCCTCAAGTATTTCCCAGTCGCCTGTGTCCTGGCGAAACCTTACATTGGTTTGCTCGGTCCCAATCACATCCGTCCAACTAAAAGTGACGAGGAAAGGAGTGAGGGTGTCCTGCTCAAAGCTGCCGGGAGGTGGGCAGTCCATGCATGTTTCAGTTAAGTCATTGACTGTATTGTAGGCATTGAGTCTTCCCCCGGTAATGGTCTCGTCTCTGAGTGATTCGATGGGGTCAACTCCTTTTAATATAGCCTCTTTAATCATCGTAGCGCCCCTTTGTGGATCGGATTTTACCACATTCATAAATCCGGTGCAATCAATGGAATAAGCCAGTGCAATGGTTCCGGCAACCAGTGGCGCAGCGAACGAAGTACCCGATTGAGTAGTGAAGCTGCCGTTGTTTTGGGTGGTTAAAATTCCCGCACCGGGGGCTGCCAGGTCTATGGTGTTTTTCCCGAATCCCGTATTTGCTCTGTTGTCCAAATTGTTGGATGCTGTTGCGGAAATTAAAAACGGGCTATTACAGGCTGTGGGCATGTCACCCACTACATCCACATTGTTGTTGCGGTTAGTAGTGGCACCCACATTAAGTATTCCATGCTCACCCATCACATCATAAAATGCACACCAAAGAGGGGCATCCTCGGGCCTGAGGCCGTCTCTTCCCCAACTGCTGTTGGTTGCCACGACAAAAGCGCCACGCTCGCCATCCGTTTCATTGTAAATCTGACGTTGAACCAGGGCATATGTGTAGGACTCTATCGCATTGGACTCAAAGCCGTTCCCGCCGATGATCGTCATTATCTTGACGTTCCAGTTTAAGCCGGCAATGCCTAGATCGTTGTTGGTCATTGCCCCAATAACGCCGCTAACCGGCGTTCCATGTGAACCGGCAAATCCACCCTCAAGATTTCCAGTATTGGTGAATGTGTTCCAGCCATAGATGTCATCAATGTATCCATTGTTGTCGTCATCCTCACCGGATCCGGCAATTTCGTGCCGATTTACCCAAATGTGATCCACTAAATCCGGGTGGTTTATATTAATGCCATCATCTATTACAGCTACCACTATGGTATCACCGTGTGCAGTGACTCCGCCTGTGGTCAGTTCCCAGGCATCGAGAGCGGAAATATCTGCCCCCAATAATCCTCCGTTTTGCCCTGTATTGTGGAGATACCATTGGCTACCAAAAAGGGGATCATTGGGAAGGCTATCCTGTCTCATTTCCAGACGGTGATTTAGCTGAATGTTGACTATTCCCTCGTCTCTTTTTAGATACTCCAAAAAATCGCGCTCGTGAATGTCCGCGTAGTTAAAAGTCATCAAATAAATATTGAGATGTGGAGATATCTTGCGGTCAACCTGAAGATCAGTGGTTTGATTGCGGAAAACGGCATTCCTCTTGGCAATCTCCTCTACATTGTATCCCTCCTTTACCTGAACCAGATAATCGCCCGGGCGGTGCTCCAGTTTTTGTGATAGAAGCGGGGTGGTGACCACCATGAGAAATATGAGTAAAACGCTTGTGCAATAGTATTTGAGTCCCGGAAATGTTGTTGGTTGGCTTTCTGTCATAGTTAACTAACTGTTTATTAATTTACGGAGTGTTCCCCAAAAAGTTGTTTCTACTCCCAAAAATAGTATTTCTATCTGATTCTATGGGTACTAAAGCGCAAACTTTCCCATTTTTTATAACTTTTTAGGTTTTAAGCCCCTTCCAATATCTTCTTTGCCAACTCAATATGTATCTTTTTTCCAGTTGTCCCATATAGCTTTTCTCCAAAAAATGGCCTGTTGACCAAAATTTATTTACCTGATATCTCTGACTTTAAAAAAGTATTACCCCATCAGAATTTTTTGGATTGCCGAATCCTGGTTGGTAGTTGTATTTCTACTTTTTGTCACAAACTTCAATCTCTTTACAGTATTTTATAAGATGCTGAATGAAAGTTCAGTAAACATTCATAAAAAAATATATGTTAATAAGTTTGGTTGTCAGGTCTTTTCATATTACATTTGTGTTTAATGTGTATAAAATAACTTGCATTATGAAGACATTGGACAATTTTGTGGGATTCGCCGGAGTGGTGATATTGTTACTTTTACCCGGTTTGGTGTTGGCTCAGGCAAACCAGTCTGTAGCTGACAGGAAGTTTGATATGGGTTATTACACTGCGGCTGTGGGCCATTACACCCAACTTGCAGAACGAGGTGAGCTCACTCTTGATGGTTACCTAAAACTCGGAACTGCTTTTCTCATGTTAAATGAGCCTTTTACCGGTGAGAGTTATTTATTGGTAGGGCAGCGAAAGGACACGGATGAAAAGTTTCCCGAATTTTCTCTCCTGCTTGGTCATGCAGCCATGCAGCAGGGAAATTATACCGGGGCAAGAGTTCACTACCTGGACTACTCATCGGAAGATCCGGTTGCATCGAGACAGCTGGCTTCCAATGCCCGAACAGCTGCGGAATTGGTAAGGTCTGAGCCCAATGCACGGGTTTACAACATGCCGTGGAATTCTCCCGGTGCAGAAATGAGTTTGAGTGTTTTGAATGACCGCCTGGTATTCGTTTCCAGATCCTCTCACGACATGTCGGACTGTCCTGCCTGGGACTGTGACCCGGACGGGGCTTTATTGGAAACTGAAATGGGCAACCACTACGAAGTAGAAGGTCTGCTCCGCTCTGAATTGAGAAGGGACCAACCCGTGGCCATGATTTCTTATTCAGGCTGTGGTTCCAAAGTTGCTTTTGTGCGTGATGCAGGTGATCCCAACAGTTCAAAAGCAGACCCACTTTCTAATGCCATGTCGCTTTACCTGGCGGAGGTGGACGAAAATGGAGATTGGGATAAGGTAACGTCATTTCCCTTTAATTCGGCGAATTACAGTAGTGGATTCCCCCACTTGAATTCTGATGGTACTTCTCTCTACTTCGCTTCCAACAAGCCGGGTGGTTTTGGCGGTTATGATTTGTATGTGAGTCATTATGATGGAGACGATTGGACTGAACCGGAAAATTTGGGTCCTGAAATCAATACTCCGGGCAATGAGGTGAGTCCATTTATGGCGGAAGATGTGTTGTTTTTCGCTTCTGATTATCACCCCGGTATGGGAGGCCTGGATATATTTTACACCTCACTTGACAATCCTGTAAATATAATCAATGCGGGTAGGGGAATCAATAGTGCCCGAGATGATTTTGGGATATGGTTGAATGAGGATGGTAAAACAGGTTACTTTATTTCCAATCGTCCGGGAGGCCGTGGACTGGAAGATATTTACGGTTTTACAGCTGAAAATAGTCTTATCGATCTCAATGCGCTTCCGCCTGCTTTGGCAGAGGTTGAAGAAACAGAAGAAGCAGATCAAGGAGATTGGATTAGTTTCGTGCCTTCGGGAATTTCGACTGCCGACTCTAAAGAAGAGGTAGAGGAACAGTCAGTATATCCCCAATTGGAGTTTGTTGATGAGTTCGACTTTACTCCACAGGCAGATATTGAACCTGCAGAGGTGGTCGAAGTGACGGAGTCAGCCCCGAAGTACGAATTTATTGAAATTGACAGGAGGACCAACAGACATCCTCTTGTACAATTTGCTTCGCATTTTTTAAACAGCAGTGGAGACACTAATGATAAAAAATCTAATTCTTCAGCCAGGCTCAGGAACAACTACACCATTCAGGTAGCCTCTCTTAAAAGCGAGTTTGACGATCAGCAATTTGCGCGGAAACTAAAAGATGTTGGGGATGTGTTTAAGGTTTTCTACAACTCCGATACCAAAATAAGGGTTGGAAGCTACAATACCCGGGAAATGGCTGAAGCTGCCCTGCCTCAGGTTAGAGAACGCGGTTTTGGTGATGCCTTTATTGTTCTTGAGCAAATAGTAGTAAACCCCGCTCAAGGTAGTCAACGTACTGAATCCGGCCAACTCAGCAGTGCGCGAGACAGTGACAAACCGAAACAAGCCGATCCTGACACCAAAGCCGAGGATTCTAATTTGAAAACTCCATCTGCCACCTACTACGTGAGACTTGGTGCGTTTAGAGATATGCGCTTTTTTGATGATTCGGTCTGGGAGGACTACACTGTGGAGAAAAAACAGGAAAATGACATTACAGTGGTCATGGTCGGAGGATTTGACCGCATTGAGGATATTGAGGATGTGCGATTAAAGGCAGTGCGAAATGGATTCTCCGATGCCTTTATTGTCATTGAATACAATGGAGAACGAAGACGATATTGATTTTAGATAGACTGTTTTAGTGGTTTTTAGTTGACAAAATACCCTTCGATGGAGCAACCGGAGGGTATTTTTTTTGACGTTTTTGTAAAGTGACCAATATTGATAGGTCCTTGCATCTGGTTCTAATATAGCTCCCTTCTAAAGGTTTTGTAATCAAATGTCTCCCGGAATGGAGTACCCAATACCTCCCTTCCTCAATTGCACAAAACGGCTGTCAAAATCAGGAGCAGGCTTTTCGATGGTATTTTCGACTATGATCGACCGTATGTCCTCCGGT
>PWJP01000188.1 GCA_003559985.1 Saprospirales bacterium | reverse complement strand
AGCCTGACCAAACAGGAAAAGGCGATGAAGCTAGTGAGTAAGATGGAGCGTCTTGTAGTAAGCAGGGAGGGCATTGAGACACTATACAAAATATCGGGAGAACTGGACAGTGCCGGCATTTTTGAAGGTACCAACTGGGAGACTCCCTCCACCCTGGTACCGTCTCTTGTCAGGGGAACACTTCTGGCGGGTCCTCCTACCAGCACCATGGAGGTAATCAGCGAACTGAGACTACTTGCCGTTTCCCTTGGAGAATACCAAATGTCAGGTTTCACCAAAGAGCAGGCAACTTCCTTTTTGGAAGATGTTTTGGTTCAAAACCTCGACTTTGCACTGGGGACTCTCAGAGAAGAAGCCCGGGCCAGGTTGAGAAGCAGAGAAGTCAAAAAGGTCTTCGCACTTTTCACCTACCTGATGGACCACCTGCCACTGAATGGCATCAAAGAGCGACTCAGCGAAGAGATCAAAATGATCTGCGCCCAGCGTCCGGTGGAAACCCGGAAAACAAAGGACCTCATAAAACTGATTAAAGACCGCATTGACATCTCCTCCGGTAGTGAATCGGACAGGGAGTTGCAGTTTTTTGTAGATGCAGTTTTTCATCCGAGCCCCTATTCCGAAAAGTACCCAGAACCAAAAAACTACGCCTCACAAATAAAAAAGCTGTCAGAAAAGGAAATCTCAAAGGAGTGCAAAGCAATGGGTGAGGCTATGGAAAGGACCGGACTGGTAAGCCCCTGTCACCTGCCGCTTTTAGCCCATGTCATTGGGAGTGAAGATGAGCGCGAATTGGTGGGAGATTGCCTGGCATTAAGTCCGGCGGGACGCGCTGAATGGGAAACCCACAGAGAGTGGCTGTTAAAATTCTCTAAGGAAGTGGCCATGACCCACAGTCCCCAATCTATCTACGGATTATCGAGATTACTGAACAAAACGCTGGTTTCCAGAAAAGCCGTACAGGCCGGACTTAACAACATGCGTGGTATTAAGGTCCACCCGGTGGTGGGGCGTCAAATCATAAAATCGCTGGACGAATCCGCTCAAAATGAAGAGCCACTTCCCCATCTGCTAAGCGGTATCGTTAGAATACTCGGACAACCACTTGGTGTGGGACAGGGCAACAATCCAACCTGTCAATCCGCCCGGGGAATCAGCCTCTGGAGCAGACACGCCCCTGCTAAGCTGATCGATATGGTGATCACTGTGGCCACTCAGAACAAACTCATCATGCGGTTTGAAAATTCAGAGTTGAATTCCAACAAACTCGGCAAGGGATTGGTGGACAAACTGGATATGGAACTGGACGTGGTATCCGCTGTTTTGGTGCCCCATCTGGATAAAATATACAACGAGATGATGCGCCTGGCTTCAGGTCGGGGTGAAGACCCGCACAAATGGGTCAATCCCTCGCTATACGGACATTGGATCCAGGTTGGCTTTGCCTCAGCTTACGACTACATGAGCAATTCGATTATGGATTATGAGGGATTCACGCGCTTGTTTTACTCTTCCTTTCACCCGGAGTACAACGGGGGCAAACAAATGACCTATCCCTGTCCAATCGGTATTTTCATAACCAGTGCTCAGGGAGAAATGCTCGGTTTTCACGCCATATCTCTGTTGCGCATCGGGGAGACTGAAGAGGGCGAAATGCGCGCCTATTTTCTCAATCCCAACAACGAGGGTCGCCAAAATTGGGGCCAGGAAATCCGTCCTACTGTTTTCGGGAACGGAGAAGAAGCCGGAGAATCCTCCCTTCCATTTCACGAGCTGGCATCAAGGATATACGCCTTTCACTTTCATCCCGTGGACCATGTTCGTGGAGTTAGGAAAGTGCAGGCTAATGAGATAAACCGCGTGAGACAACTCGCATCGGAGAGTTGGGGTAAAAAATATATATGGTCCGATATTCCTAAGATATGGTAAGACACTCCTCCAGAATTGAGTTGAGTCAGAAAGCACTGACCAGCAATATTAATTTTGTCAGAAAAAAGATTGGTCCAAAAGTGCGACTCTCTTCTGTGGTAAAAGCCAACGCCTACGGGCACGGCATTGATCCTTTCGTCACCATGGCTGAAAAAGCAGGTGTCAGACACTTTTCAGTGGCTTCAGCGCACGAAGCCAACGAAGTCATGGCCTGCAAAAACAGTTCTTCCTCTGTGATGATTATGGGTATTCTCTACGATGTAGATATCGCCTGGGCCATTGAAAACGAAATAGAGTTTTATATATTCAATTACGACCGCCTTCCCAAGGTCAAAAACATCGCCAAAGCCCTCGGAAAGAAAGCGATCATTCACCTGGAGGTTGAAACGGGAGCCAATCGCACTGGCCTTCCTAAGGAAGACTTTGGAAAGGCACTAACCTTTATTAAACGCAACCGCAGTCTCATCCAATTCGAGGGCCTTTGCTCTCATCTAGGTGGTGCAGAAAGTGATTCCAACAAATTCAAAGTCGATCAGCAGCACAAGCGATTTAAAGACTTTATCAAGTTGTGCAAATCGCGAAAAATGCTGCCAAACTACATCCACCTGGCATCTTCTGCGGGCTCCCTGGTTTATCCCCAAATGCGGTACAACATGGTCAGAGCCGGTGTTATTCAGTATGGATTTTGGCCCTCACCAGATGTCTATTACCACCATCTGGATGAAACAAACAAGTCCTCCGACAGAGCTCTGAAAAGAATCATAACCTGGAAAACCGATATCATGGACCTCAGAGACGTACCCAGAGGTGAATTTATCGGATACGGAACCGCCTATCAGGCTCAACAAGATATGCGAATAGCTGTAATGCCACTCGGATATTCCAACGGCTACCCCAGGGCTCAATCCAATCGCGGGCATGTCCTGATTCACGGAAAAAAGGCGCCCATTACGGGTCTTATTAATATGAATGTTTTCATGGTTGATGTATCCAATATACCCGATGCAGAACTGGGTGATGAGGTAGTACTCGTGGGCAGACAAAAAAACAGTGTGATCAGGGTGAGTTCATTTACCGAATCGGTCAATTTGCTCAACAACGAAATGCTCAGCAGACTGCCATCGGCCATTCCAAGAACTGTGGTGCGTTGATTAAGGGGAAATTTTTTTCTTTCTTCAAAATGAAGCTAATTCAGTAATATAAACCAATGCAGTTATGAGTAAAAAACCACTAATTCTGGTCACCAATGACGACGGCATGTTTGCCCCGGGCATCAAAAACCTGGTAAATGCTGCAAAAGAGCTGGGTGAACTGTTGGTAGTCGCACCGGATTCACCACAGTCCGCCAAGGGACATGCCGTAACCATGAGTGTGCCGCTCAGACTAAATAAAGTAGATGCATTCGGCCCTGATGTAGAGGCCTACGAATGCTCCGGTACTCCCGTGGACTGCGTTAAACTCGCCAAACACGTTTTACTCAAAGACAGAGAAGTGGATCTATGCATAAGTGGTATAAACCACGGAAGCAATGCCTCTGTAAACATCATTTACTCAGGTACTGTCTCTGCAGCACTGGAAGCTTCACTGGAAGGCATACCTTCTATTGGGTTTTCCCTTTTGGACTATTCGTTTGAAGCCGATTTTGAGGCATCGGTCCACTTTGCCAAAATAATCATTTCCTATGTATTGGAAAACGGTTTATCAGATTGCAAGCTGCTCAACGTTAATATACCCAAAATGCCGTTGGATCAAATTAAGGGAGTGAAAGTATGCCGGCAGGCGGAGGGACGATGGGTGGAGGACTTTACAGAGGGATTGGACCCGAGAAAGCAGCGGTACTTCTGGTTGACGGGTAATTTTATTGTGGATGACAATGGCCCCGATACCGACATTTATGCACTCACAAACGGATATGTCTCCGTAGTTCCCTCGTGGCACGACCTAACCCGCTACCCCGCCATTAAGTCCAATGCAAAATTGGAGGAATACGTTGCAAAAAGCAACAACCATTGAATAAGCTAATGAACAAAACCTGTATAACATTATGGACCATATAAGAAAACCATTGCCTAAAAAACCACCTGCAGACAGATACTGGAAAGGACTGGTAGCGGGAATAGTGGTTCCATTTGTGGGCTATGCTATTTTGCTGATGCTTTACGACTATTTGGATGGTTGGGGCGTGATATCAGACCAGGGGCTGTCTCCCGATTTTCGGGAGCGTACCCTGGCCCTTGTGGCCATCTGCTTGTTGATATTTCCGGCCAATTACTTTAAGAAAAACTACATGACGAACGCCATCAGGGGAATTACCTTCCCCATGTTGATCTATGTGGGATTGTGGATTTACTTTTATTTGCCTGGGCTATTCAGCAGTTGATCAAATTGCCATGGAAGGGTTCTCTGATTTTAATCCCGAATTTTACTTCACCCATTTTTACCAAAAAGTACCAGCCAAAAGGCGCACTTTAACCACTGATAAATGAAATACTACCTCATAGCCGGCGAGTCCTCCGGTGACCAACACGCTGCATATCTGATGAAATCCCTGAAAAAGCTCGACAGCAGTGCTGAATTCAGATACTGGGGTGGAGACAGAATGAAAGCGGTAGGTGATAGTGACCCCGTTCGTCACATCGATGACCTGGCTTTTATGGGATTCTGGGAAGTGGCAGTCAATATCAGAACCATTTTAAAAAATCTGAGCCTCGCCAAACGCGACATTGCAAAATTTTCCCCCGATCATCTGATTCTGGTGGATTATCCCGGCTTCAACTTGCGGATAGCAGAGTGGGCGCACAAGAAGAAGATGAGAGTGGTGTATTACATCGCGCCACAGGTCTGGGCATGGAAGGAAAACAGGGTTAAAAAAATACGCAGGCATTGCGATCTGCTGCTGACCATACTCCCGTTTGAGGAGGACTATTTTAAGGAAAAAGGAGTGGTCCAGGCCAAATTTATCGGCCACCCACTCATGGACCACTTTGAAACATTTGAAGCCAACAGCGACGGATTTGAACACTCAGAAAAGCTGTTCGGCATTTTCCCGGGCAGCAGAAGACAGGAAGTCAACTACATTTTACCACCGGTCTCAGCAGTTTTTCAAAAATACCCCAATACCGAATTCGGCCTTTCTGTCTCCGACCAATTGCGCAACTCCCCGGAACTCTACGATCAGCATCTAAACAATGGAGCCAATGTGAAGAGGTTTACGGGTCGTCAACACGATCTGTTGTCCCACTCTCAAGCAGCCCTCGTGAAATCCGGAACCAGTACCCTGGAAGCCGCTCTGCTAAACGTCCCCCAAACTGTGATTTATAAGGGCAACCCGGTCTCTTTTTTCATTGCAAAAAGAGTGGTCAAGGTGCCATATATTTCTCTGGTAAATCTCATCCTCGGCTACAAACTGGTGGAAGAACTCATCCAATCCGAAGTAAACGAAAGAAAGCTCATCCAGGCAGTTGAATTACTGAAAACCCCGGAGGAACAAGAGCGACAAAAAGTAGGATACAGAGAACTGCGCGAAAAACTGGGTGGACCGGGAGCGAGTGATCGAGCAGCTGAGGCGATTGTACGCCTTTAGGCGGGTTGATGGCGTATTCAGTTGTGAATTAGTGAGTCTGTGATTTGGTGAGTTGTTTGCGAGGCCGTTACCTTGATGTAGTCGGCAGTTTATCTATTCGTGGGGATTGTTGGTTTTTAGGGATTTCTCTGGCGAATAGCA
Organism: Saprospirales bacterium; assembly: GCA_003559985.1. Classification (GTDB taxonomy): domain Bacteria; phylum Bacteroidota; class Bacteroidia; order Chitinophagales; family Saprospiraceae; genus PWJY01. The sequence goes on along the minus strand of PWJP01000188.1, from coordinate 2,861 downwards.
ATTCGGTGGTAACCTGGCGGGTTTTACGGTGATTCTTTACCTTCCCATTTACTCACCGCACTTGCCCTCAAGCCCCTGGGGGCATTGTCAACTATTCAATGAATATAGGGGTGTATAGGACGCAAGGCATTGCGTCCCTACATAGGAATTCGGTCAAATCCTATCCGTCATTTCAATCGTCAAATAAATCCTTTGCGTCTTCCTTTGCGGCTCTGCCCCCAAAGCTTTGGGGGAGAAACAAATATCCTACATAACGAATCGCCCTAAAATCCCTCATTTCTGCCAAAACCACAGAATTATCGCCTGAAACAAAAATTATCAATTGTTAATTGTCCATTGTCAACTGTCAATTAAAATCCCCCCAATTCGTAATTCGTAATTCGTCATTCGTCATTCGTAATTCCCCGTCTATATCTCCACCAGCGTTCCGATCTCTTCACCCCGGACAATTTTCAACATATTGCCCTTTTCCCGGACGTCGAAAACCACTATGCTGAGATCGTTTTCTTTGCAGAGGGTAAAGGCGGTCATATCCATGACGTTGAGGCCGGAATTAATTACTTTGGAGAAACTAATCTTGTCGAATTTGGTTGCATCGGGGTACTGTTCCGGGTCTGCGGTATAGATTCCATCAACTCGAGTGCCTTTAAGTATAACGTCAACATTCATTTCATTGGCGCGGAGAGCGGCAGCAGAATCGGTAGTAAAATAGGGGCTGCCGGTTCCTGCCGAGAATATCACGACCCTGCCCTTTTCCAGGTGACGAATGGCGCGCCGGCGAATGTAGGGTTCGGCAATTTGACGCATTTCAACCGCAGAGATCAATCTGGTATAGAGGCCAATTTGTTCAAGATGAGACTGGAGTGCCATTCCGTTAATAACAGTGGCTAGCATTCCCATGTAATCGCCCTGAACTCGCTCTATCCCGGAGCGCTCGGCCTGTAAGCCACGGAAGATGTTTCCACCTCCAATGACGATAGCCACCTGCACTCCTTCATCAATAAGGGCTTTGATTTCATTTCCATAGTGAGCGAGCATGTCCGCATCGATTCCAAAACCATTGGCACCCATCAGTGATTCACCGCTGAGCTTGAGAAGTATTCGATTGTATTTTAAAGCCATAGAACAAACAGGTAGAGATAAAAAAAAAGAGCGAATGAAAACATCCGCTCTTTAATAATTATAATTTAACCATTTTCAAGGTGACAGAAATCTGTGACCGTCAAACCGGGTTCGACGGATTCGAGATACTGCTTTACGCTTATTTTCTGATCGGAAATAAAAGCCTGGTGCAGCAAAGTAGATTCCTTGTAGAATTTCTTGAGCTTACCCTGAGCAATCTTATCCAGAATATTTTCGGGTTTACCCTCAGCTCTGGCTTGCTCTCTTCCGATTTCCAGTTCTTTCTCGATAGTCTCACTGTCCACGCCATTATTATCTATAGCGATTGGTCGCATGGCAGTGATTTGCATGGCGACGAATCTTCCGGCCTCTTCAGCTTTGTCACCTGATTTATTCAGTGCCACAACCACACCGGCTCTGTTACCGTGGTGGATGTACGACACAACAAGTTCACCGTCCAATTTTTTGTAGGAGGCCAGTTCGATTTTCTCACCAATTTTTCCTACCTGCTCAGTGATTGCTTCTTTAACAGAAATGTCACCGTACTTAAGGCCCAGCAATTCGTCCTCATTGGCGGGTTCTTTATCGAGTGCGAGCTGAGCAACATCTTCAGAGAATTTAACGAATTCTTCGTTTCTCGCAACAAAGTCCGTCTCACAACTCAATCTGACGACCACTCCTTTGGACTTATCATCGCTTACTTTAGCGACGACCACACCTTCTTTGGCTTCCCTTTCCGCTCTTTTGGCGGAGAGTTTTTGGCCTTTTTTACGCAGGTAATCCACAGCGGCGTCAAAATCACCCTCTGCTTCTGTCAGTGCCTTTTTACAATCCATCATACCGGCACCGGTCATATCTCGCAACTTTTTTACATCTTTTGCTGATATCTTCATTGATAAAATTTGTTGGGTTATAAAATTTATAATGTGCTTATCCTGCGGGGGTATCCTGCTTAGCTTTTTTGCGCTCGCCGAGTCCCTGCTTAACCGATTCGGTCAGATAATTGGTTATGATCTCGATGGATCTGGAATTATCGTCGTTGGCCGGAATGGGATAGTCAACCAAACGCGGGTCCGAATTGGTATCTACAATACCTATGGTCGGAATGCCCAATTTAGTAGCCTCCGAAACAGCGAGGTGTTCATTGACGATATCGACTACAAAGAGAGCTCCGGGAAGTCTGTTAAGATCGGCGATACCTCCCAGTACTTTATGGATCTTATCCCTTTCACGGCTGAGCGTGAGTCGCTCCTTTTTCGTAATATTGGAGTAGGAGCCGTCATTGAGCATGCGGTCGATGTTCTGCATTTTCTTGACAGAGCGTCGCACCGTGGCAAAGTTTGTCATCATTCCCCCCAACCAACGGTCGGTGACGAAGGGCATGTTGACACTTTGTGCTGCAGAACTCACGATATCCCTGGCTTGCTTTTTCGTAGCCACGTACATGATTTTTTTACCAGAACGCGCGTAATTTTGCATGGCCTGTCCCGCCTCCTGGAGGCAATCGAGGGTTCTGTTCAGGTCTATAATGTGGATACCCTTGCGCTCCATGAATATATAAGGACGCATTTTGGGATTCCACTTCTTCTTCATGTGCCCGAAGTGCACCCCTGCTTTAAGTAATTCCTCATTAGTTGGTGTATGCATTGCTGTGATAATTTTTCTTGAATAGAATAATAAAAAAGCCGGTTAACGCTTGCTGAACTGGAATGCTTTTCTCGCCTTTGGTCTTCCGTATT
>PWJP01000036.1 GCA_003559985.1 Saprospirales bacterium | reverse complement strand
ATCCTTTAACTACTCAGCCACAGCGTATCGGTTTCCAGCAAGATCCTGACCTTGCGATAGTAAGGGGATGGAGAGTGACGGATGCCTATGGCAACGAGACGCGTGATTGTGTTCAGGAGATCAGAGTAGTAAATACAAGTCCGTTTTCTGGAATTGATAATTTCTCCGGTCTTCCCCAGTCGCAATGGGAGATTGTATGGCCGGCAGATCAAACACTGTCTGAGTGCTTCTCTGGAAATGGAGTAGATCCTGATAATTTGGGTGAACCTCAAATCCAGGGACCAAATCTTGGCTGTGCTGATGTGCTTAAGTCCTATACGGATGAGATATTTACCGGACCACAGGCTGGTAATGCATGTATGAAAATCTTGAGAACCTGGAAAGTGATTGATTGGTGTCAGCCTGAAACAATTCAGGACCCCTGGACTCATACACAGGAAATCAAGATCATGAATGCTGATGCGCCTATTGTTGTCAATTGTGAAGATCTTGTATTCGAAGTAACTGACAATTCTTGCGAGAAGGATATTGAATTGATTATTGAACTCGATCATGCCTGTATTGACGAGGATGTACTCGAAGATGCATTGACCATTTCATGGCAAATTGATGCCTTCAATAATGGTACCTTCGACATTTCCGGTACTGGTGACAATGCTTCAGATGTCTATCCTGTTGGTGAACACCGAATTGTATGGACAGTAACTGATCCATGTGGTAATACTACTGTATGTGAGCAGATCTTTGAAATCGTTGATGCGAAAGAGCCTACACCGGTTTGTTTCCATGGAATTGCTACGGTTGTTATGCCAAGTAGTGGTTGTATTGAATTGGAAGCTGAAACCTACAATGCTGGTAGCTTCGATAACTGTACAGATACTACGGATTTGATATTCTCTTTCAGTGAGGATATTGATAGTACGACTGCTATCTTCTGTTGCGATGATCTCGGTACCAATATTATCGAAATCTGGGTAACTGATGAAGCTGGAAATCAGGATTACTGTGAAACTTATATCTTGATTCAGGATCCAAATGAGGTTTGCAATGATATCTCAATTGCAGGTACACTGCAAACTGAAGACATGGAGGCAATTGAAGATGGTACAGTTGAATTGAAGCGCAACGACGATCCATTTAGTTCTTTAGTTACTGGTAATGATGGTGGATTCACCTTCAATGCCGGAATTGCCCTGAACAATGATTATGTGTTGACGCCTGAAAAGGATATAGATCCATTGAATGGTGTTACCACTTTTGACATCGCTTTGATTCAGAGACATATTCTCGGTATCCAGTATTTGGACAGTCCTTACAAGTTGATTGCTGCGGACGTACGTCCTGATGGTGTCATTAATGTACTTGATATCGCAGACCTCCGGTCCTTGATTTTGGGTAGAGTAGATGAGTTCCCAAGCAACACCAGCTGGAAGTTCGTTTCCACTGATCAAACATTCGACCAGGGCATGGTTCAACCACCTAACCCTGCCGATATTGAGACCATTAGATCATACGATGATTTGCAGGCTGCTGTTAGAAATGCCGACTTCTTCGGTGTGAAAATTGGTGATGTGGACAACAGTAATCAGCCTAACTCACTGGTTGGTGCCGAAAGCCGTAGCCTTGCTAATCCTGTGAATATCATTGTTGATCGTTTTGATTTTGAAGCAGGTGAGGTTGTAGAAGTTGACTTCCGCGCATCTGATTTCAACCAGGTTCTCGGTTATCAGTTTACGCTGAATTTCAACCATAACATGATTGAATTCGAAGGCTTTGAACAAGGTACTCTCACTGATCTAAGTGAAAGTAACTTCGGATTCCACTTGTTGGATGATGGAATGATTACGACTTCATGGAATGCTTCTGAGCATGTAACCAAGTCAGAGGATGATGTACTCTTTACTCTGGAATTTGTTGCAAAGGCAGATGGTAGTACTGACCAGTTGTTCTCTATCACTTCTGCAGTAACTGCTTCTGAAGCATACCGCAGTGGTGAAGGACCTGTAGTTGTTAAACTGCAAGTAGAAGATGTGACCGGAGCTGTTGAGTCGGATGTATTTGCGCTTTATCAAAATACTCCGAACCCATTCGGCCAAGCTACTGTTATTGGTTTCGTACTTCCTGAGGAAGTTTCCGGTAGCATTACCATCTACGATGTAACCGGTAAGGTTGTGAAAGTTATTGAAGATGAATTTGTGCGCGGATACAACGAAGTACAAGTCGATCGAAATGACCTTCCTGCCAGCGGTGTTTACTACTACCAACTTGAAGCAGGTAGCAACAATGCAACTAAGAAAATGATGTTGATTGAATAATTGAGTTTGGTTATAAAATCAATATAAAGGCTGCGCTCTCCCGGGTGCAGCCTTTTTTAGTATATTTACTTCTCAACTGCTATTTTGAAGGATGAATATCCGGAATTTGACTTAACCTCATTAATTTTATTAGGATGAAAGCTGTTGTTTTTGAAAGTATGGAAAAGGGCGCTACCTACAATGAGGACTTTAAACACCCTGAAATCCCTGATGGCTTTGTGGAAATCTCACTGAAAGCCGCTGCGCTCAACAAAAGGGATGACTTTATAATTAAAGGACTGTATCCGGGATTGAAACCCAATGTGATCCTCGGCTCAGATGGCTGCGGGATTTATGAGGACCGGCCGGTTGTTTTTGATCCCGGCATTAACTGGGGAGAAAGCCAGGAATACCAATCTCCGGATTATCATATTTTGGGAATGCCACAACACGGCACCTTATCTGATAAAGTAGCCGTTCCCAAATCCAATATTACTTCCAAACCCAACCATTTGGACTTTATCCAGGCTGCCGCCTTACCACTTGCAGGACTTACAGCCTATCGTGCACTCTTTAGCCGCGGTAGATTAAAACCCGCTCAGAAAGTATTGATCAGCGGAGGAGGTGGGGGAGTGGCTCTCTTTTGTAACCAATTTGCCATCGCTTCTGGTGCCCGTGTTTTTTCCACTACCGGCTCTGAGGATAAGAAAAGCCGCCTTCTTAAAATGGGGCTCGAAGGTGTGGTCAACTACAATGAGAAATCCTGGGCTGAGGATTTCAGCAGTGAATTCGGTACTGTAGATCTGGTTATTGACAGTGCCGGTGGGGATGGTTTTCACAGGTTGATCAATTTACTGAATCCCGGTGGCACGCTGGTGACCTACGGTGGAACACTTGGCCAAAGTGATAATATCAGCCCACAAGTTATCTTCTGGAAACAACTCAATATCAAAGGCTCTACCATGGGATCTCCTCAGGATTTTAAAGATATGATACGATTCGTAGAGCAACACCAAATTGTCCCAGTTGTAGATCGCGTTTTCCCATTGTCCGATTTTGACAAGGCAATCGAAAGATTGCGTAGTAAAGATCATTTTGGGAAAATTGTCTTGACCATTTCTTGAGTCTAATTCACTATGACCGATAGAAGAGGTTCTTCAAAAGTTCTTATTATCTCAGATTCCCATTCCTATGCCGGAACTGAGTTTTTAGATGACCTGGATTTTATTCCCGATGAGATATGGCACGCCGGAGATATCGGTTCGTTTGATGTGGTGGACGCCTATACGGCCATAGCCCCCTTCCGTGCTGTGTATGGCAATATTGATGACCGTGAAATGAGAGCTGCCTTTCCCGAAGTACTGAATTTTGATTACCTGGGCTTGAAAGTTTTGATGATCCATATTGCAGGACCCAGGGGAAAATACAATCCCCGGGTTCGGTCACTTATTGAACAACATCGCCCGGATATCTTTATCTGTGGACATTCACATATCTGTGTGGACGGATTTGATAAAAAGTACCAACTCTTGCATATCAATCCCGGCGCCTTTGGCAAACACGGTTTCCACAAACTTCGTACTTGCATTGTTTTGACTATTACCAGGGGGAAGCCCACAAACCTCAAGGTGTTAGAGTACCCCCGTTAAAGTTCGCTGAGCCTAAAGGCTTTTACTGGCTACATCTAATTCTTCTATTAAATCCTCAGGATCCTCTAAACCAATGGAAAGCCTGACAAGGGAGTCCGTAATTCCCGTTTCCTCTCTCACCTTTGCACCTACATTTATATGGGAGGAGGTGGCAGGGTGGAGTAGTAGCGTGTCGGGGTCTCCTAAAGTGGGGGCTTTTGAAAAAGACAATTGGTTGCAGAATTTGATTGTGGATGCCAGGTCTTCCTTCAGCTCTACACTTAGCATACTTCCAAAATCGTCCATTTGCTTTTTCGCAGCCTCGTGATAGGGGTTGGCCCTCAATCCTGGGTAATTAACCTTTTCCACCCAGCCAAAACCCTCCAACGCCTCTGCCACCTTCATTCCATTTCGACACTGGGAATCCATGCGTAAGGGCAGCGTTTTAAAACCCTGATTGATCAACCAGGCTTCAAAGGGGCTGATATTGGTACCCAGGAGTTTCATTGTTTTCCAGACCTTTTGTCTAATCACTTCTTCATCCCTGCTAACAATGAGACCACCCATTGAATTGCCGTGCCCGTTGATGAATTTTGAGGTTGAATACACTGTAAAGTCCGCTCCCAGGTCCAAAGGTCTCTGGAGGTAAGAAGTACAGAATGTATTGTCCACTATGGTTTTTAGTCCGTATCGACTTGCAACGGCACATATTTTTTCAATGTCCAGTATCTCGAGCCCGGGATTGGTAGGGGTTTCAAAAAAGATTGCAGAAGCATGGATGCTGCCGTTCTTTAACAGGGATTCTAAACGCTCTGTATCCCTCAAATCCATTTGATGTACTCGTATTCCTGCCCGCTTTATCTCGGATGCGAATAACTCCAGGCTTCCACCATATAGTGATGGGTGAATGATTATTCCATCACCCGACTTCAATAGCGAATAACACAATGTCGAAATGGCTGACATGCCGGAAGAAGTGAGTATGGCATGACATTCAGTGCCCGATTTAAGGCCTTCTAAAAAAGCCAGTTTTTCCGCCACTGTATTCACCGTGGGGTTTCCATACCTGGTGTAGATAAAGCCGCTCTCCCTGCCGGTAAATACATCAATGGCCTCTTCCATTGTCGGAGATTCAAAGGCATTGCTCTGGTGAAGGGGTAGTATATGCGTTCCGGTAGCACCTTTTCCCGGCCATGCCCTGGCGCAGACAGTGCGGTATTTTTTTCCAAAAACGGTTGACTTATTCATTGGCTGTTAATTTTCAATGGTATCGGCCCGAAATAGGACCACTGAACAAAGTTAAGAGAAATGGGCTTTTTACTGTGTGGGTTTTATTTCCTAATGTGTTAATAAGATGACGGTTGAAGACCCAAATCTCAGTATCTTTGCAAACTATGAAATTGATCAGAAATTTTTGTGTAATTGCGCATATCGATCACGGAAAAAGTACACTTTCGGATCGCTTGCTCGAGACAACTCAGACCATCTCGGAGCGCGAGATGAAAAACCAGGCCCTTGACAGCATGGACCTGGAGCGCGAGCGTGGCATAACCATAAAGAGTCACGCCGTGCAAATGTACTATCCCCATACCGATGGTGAGACTTACACCTTTAATCTCATCGATACGCCCGGGCACGTGGATTTTTCTTACGAAGTATCGCGCTCTATAGCGGCTTGCGAAGGTGCTCTTCTGCTGGTGGATGCTACCCAGGGTATTCAGGCTCAGACCATAAGCAACCTCTACCTGGCAATTGAACACGATCTGGAAATTATCCCCATTTTGAATAAGGTGGATATGGAGAGTGCCATGGTGGAGGAAGTCTCGGACCAAATTGTCGATTTGATCGGCTGTGACAAGGATGAAATTCTGCTCGCCAGTGGAAAAACAGGCCAGGGTGTGAAAGAAATTCTCGCTGCTATCGTAGATCGAATTCCCGCTCCAAAGGGAGATGAAAAAGCCCCACTTCAGGCATTGGTTTTTGATTCTGTATTCAATTCTTTCCGCGGTGTGATCGCTTATGTCCGCATCTTTAATGGAGAATTGAAAAAGGGGGATGTCGTCAGGTTCATGAACACAGAAATGAACTACGAAGCCAGTGAAATTGGGGTTTTGCAGATCAATCAAATCCCCAGGGATACACTCAAAGCCGGTAACGTAGGCTACATTATCACCGGAATTAAGGAGAGCTCGGATATCAAAGTAGGGGATACCATAACCAATGTTGAGCGACCGTGCGACAAAGCTATTCAGGGCTTTGAAGTGGTGAAACCCATGGTATTTGCCGGTATTTTTCCCGTGGACAACGACGATTACGAAGACCTGAGAGACAGCCTTGAAAAACTCCAGTTGAACGATGCCTCACTGGTTTTCGAACCGGAGAGTTCAGCAGCACTCGGCTTTGGATTCAGATGTGGTTTCCTCGGTATGTTGCACCTTGAAATTGTTCAGGAGCGACTGAGCAGAGAATTTGACCAGGAGGTGATTACCACGGTACCCAACGTGTCTTATAAAGCCTATACAAAAAAAGGAGATTTTTTAATTGTAAACACCCCCTCTGAACTGCCTGAGGCTACGATCCTTGAAAAGGTTGAAGAGCCCTACATCGAGGCGCAAATAATCACCAAGCCTGAATTTATTGGCGGGGTAATGACCCTCTGTCTCGACAAAAGGGGAGAGCTGAAAAAACAGATTTACCTCACTACGGAGCGCGTGGAACTTACCTTTGAGCTGCCGCTGGCTGAAATTGTATTCGATTTCTACGACAAACTGAAATCTATCTCAAGGGGCTACGCCTCTTTTGATTATGCTCCTACCGATTACAAAGCGTCTGATCTTGTCAAGTTGGATATTCGCCTCAACGGCGATATGGTAGATGCACTTTCTGCTTTGGTACACCGAACCAAGGCTGAAGCTCTTGGAAGGCAGATATGTAAAAAGCTGAAGGAATTGTTGCCCAAGCAGCAATTTGTAATCGCGATTCAGGCTGCTGTAGGTGCTAAAATCATTGCGAGGGAGACCATTTCTGCTATGCGAAAAGATGTAACAGCCAAGTGTTACGGTGGTGACATAACCCGAAAGCGGAAATTGCTTGAGAAACAGAAAAAAGGAAAGAAGAAAATGCGGCAGATTGGAAGCATTGAGGTGCCCCAAAAGGCCTTTCTCGATGTATTGAAGCTGGATTGATCAATAGGGCATAAACTACTGTTACTGAGTTTCAAGCACCAATTGCAATGTCTAATCACCTGTGTCAGGAGACTCCCGTGGACAAACAGATGGCTTATTTACTGAAAAAATGAGAACTGTTAGTTGTCTCAATCCTTGAAGAGGGAATCCACAAACTCGGTGGCGTTGAACACCTGCAGCTTTTCGATGCTTTCGCCAACGCCTATGTAACGGATGGGTATCTTAAATTGATCCGATACTCCCAAAACTACACCGCCTTTTGCCGTTCCGTCTAATTTAGTCATGGCAATTGAGCTCACTTCGGTGGCTTCCGTAAAGTGTTTGGCCTGCTCTATGGCGTTCTGCCCTGTGGATGCATCCAAAACGAGAAGTACATCGTGAGGTGCTCCCGCTTCTGATTTTTCAATAGAGCGCTTGATTTTGGATAGCTCGCGCATGAGATTGATTTTGGTGTGCAATCTTCCCGCTGTATCCACAATGGCTACATCAATGTTGTTGTCCCTGGCGTATTTGACGGTTTCAAATGCAACTGCCGCCGGATCGCTGTGCATGCCTTTGGAGTAAAAGTGGCATTCATTCCGGTCTGCCCAAATTTTCAATTGATCGACCGCTGCGGCTCTGAATGTGTCCGCAGCCCCCATAACCACAGAATACCCGAGGTTCTTCAACTGAAAGGCGAGCTTTCCTATGGTGGTTGTTTTACCGACACCATTCACACCCACCACCATGATTACATAGGGTTTTTTGTCAGATGGGATTGAAAAATCGGTGATGTCCAGGCTGTTGTTGTCACTCAACAGACCTACGATTTCCTCGCGCATGATCCTGTTGAGTTCTTCTGTGTTGATAAACTTATCCCGGGCCACCCTTTCTTCCAACCTGTCGATTATTTTAACCGTGGTTTCCAGGCCGACATCCGATGTGATCAAAGCTTCCTCAATTTCGTCAAGGGTGTCGTGATCTACCTTGGATTTTCCGGCTACAGCCCGTGAAATCTTGCTGAGGAATGAGCTTTTTGTCTTTTCAAGCCCTTTATCCAGATCCTTTTTCTTCTCTTCTTTAGAGAATATTCGCTTTAGAAAGTTCATCGGCCAATTCTGTTGTTTAGAGCCCGGATATCTACAGAGAAAGGTAAGGTAGTTTTCCCGGGCCGGGGTCGTTAGGTTTGTTACATACAAAAAAAGGCTTTACCCCCGGGAAGAGACAGAGCCTTTTTTAGACATCGGATGTAAGGAGCCAATTACTTGTTGGCAAAAAACTCCTTTACTTTGTCTTTGTGTACGATGGTCTCTTTGAAAGTAACCTTTCCTGTCACAGGGTCTTTTATAGGCTTAACCACTTTAACGTGTTCCTTTCCTGAACCTGCATTCGCTGCTCTTTGAGCAATTCTCGCGTTTTTTGATACTTTAGCCATGGTTATTTAATTTCTTTGTGAACAGTATATTTCTTTAAAGTCGGGTTGTACTTCTTCAACTCCAATCTGTCCGGAGT
>PWJP01000109.1 GCA_003559985.1 Saprospirales bacterium | reverse complement strand
GCACGATTACAAGCATCACCATCCCCGCACTTGGCACTGCTGCCGATCCAATGGAGGCCAGCGTTGCTGTGAGGACTATGCCCAATTGCGCTGCCAGAGACAGCTCCATCCCAAATGCCTGGGCTATGAAAATTGCTGCAATCGCCTGATAAAGGCTGGTCCCATCCATGTTGATGGTAGCACCAATTGGAAGTACAAAACTGGTCACCTCTCTGTCCACCCCCAGATGCTCTTCGGTGCGCTCCATGGTTACCGGCAGTGTCGCAGCACTCGAGCTGGTAGAAAAGGCCACGAGTTGTGCAGGTGATATACCACGGAAAAAGAATCCGTAGCCCTTTCCTGTAAACAGGTACATAATCAAAGGATAGAAAACGAAAATGAGGATACTAAGACCGAGCACCACACAAAAGGCATACCAGAGCAAGGCGACAAAAATATCTACGCTGGGTGATTCCACCACCAGGGCTGCCAGTAGAGCACCCACTCCATAAGGGGCTGTAAGCATAATGAGGTCAATGAGCTTGAGAATAACCTCGTTCAGTCCGTCAAAGAATTTTTTTACTGTTCCCACTTTTTTATCGGGCAGCAGTACCAAACCAATTCCGAAAAATATGGCAACTACGATTATCTGCAGCATGTTTCCATTATCGGCAGCGGCTGAAAAAACATTCTCCGCAAAGAGGTCTTCAAGTGGTTGCAACGGACCTGCATCTCTCGCCTGTTCAGCCAACTGCCGGGTGCGGTCCGCATCCTCCATGTAAGCTGTTTCAAGTTGCTCCCTGGTCTCAGGCGCAACCGTTTTTCCGGGCTGTACAATGTTGACGATAGTCAGTCCAATGGTAACTGCAAATACAGTCGTTACCAAATAAATCCCTATGGTCCGCTTACCGAGTATAGATAAACTTGATATGTCCTGAAGATCGCTTATTCCTTTGATGAGGGAGGCGATGATCAGTGGCATGGCGATCATTTTCAAAACATCGATGAATATGGAACCAAATGGCTTGATGAAGTCAATCACAAACTGTGGCCCCCATTCAAACTGCACAGCGACAACCCCAAACAGGATGCCGACTACCATTCCTATGATAATTTGCCAGTGTAGCGCGAGTTTTTTCATACTTCTTTTCCCTTTGTTGAATTCCGGTTAGTGGTTGCAGAAGGATGGAAGCCGGATGTGCACGGCATATTCATCACCCTCGTTAACCGAGGGCCAAATTAACAATTAATTTAAAGGGGGGAAGGGTGCAGGTTGATTTTTCGTTAGAATTGCCCCGAATTACGGCCTGTTCTCAGGGTTTTACAATCCGCAGCATTTCTCGTTTTCCGGGAGGACCGGGAAGTTTTTTCCAGTCGAAACCGAGCTTGCTCAACATCCGCCGAAATGCGCCCTGTACGCAGTAGGTTACGATAATTCCACCCGGAGTCAGGGCATCGTAAAGGGGTGAAAAAATTTCCTCCGTCCACAGCTCAGCCTGAGTCCCGGGACCAAATGCATCGTAATAAACGAGGTTCGGCTTGTCTTCAAGGGTGTAATTTTCAAAGGATTGATCCAGTTTTCTCAGCTGAAAATGGGGGTGAATTTCGGCAAAATTTCCCCATTCTGCATTGTGGATTTTTCGGAATAATGCCAGGTCCTTTTCGGTTGTAAATTCATCAGGTATGGCCTCGATGAAAGCTTTTGCTTCCGGCTCTGTAATAGGGTGTTTTTCAATAGTTGTGTAGAGTATTTCAGGGCCTGATGTGCACTCCATCGCAGTGAGCCAGGCATTGAGTCCGCTTCCAAAACCGTATTCCACTAAATTAATCCTTGAAACCTCTGCATTTGAGGCCAGATAGTGTCGCAAACCTGCATCGATAAATACGTGATTGCTCTCACTCAGAGATCCGTGCCCTGAATGGTACCTGGCATTGTATTTGCCTGAAATTATTGTGGGAAAACCATCACCGGTTTTTTCAATCCGGTTGTTGAGCTTCATAGCAATCGGCGAGGGGTGTTAAAGTTGTATTAAAGTAGTTGGCTGAGGCTCTGAAATAGGGAGGAAAAGAAGTCATCAGCAGAAAAACTACCCGGACAGCCGTAGCCGCGATTGCAGGAGGAAAGCGTCACGATTACCAGCAATGAAGCAAACAAAAGTGTTTTATTGACTCGGTTTTTCATTAAAAATTCATTTGATTTGCACAAAAATAATTAATTCATTCAATTGCAGCAGTCCTTTAACGGCTGCAGCCCTTGTTTATTCTCAAAAATGCTTTCATGAAAATCCACTTTTTGTCCATGGGAGGTGCCGTTATGCACAATTTGGCTATTGCCCTCAAACACGCCGGCCATCAAATAACAGGTTCCGATGATGAAATTTATGATCCCGCCAGAACCAGATTAAAGAAAGAGGGAATCCTTCCGGCCCGTGAGGGTTGGTTTGAATCCAATATTCACCCTGATCTGGACCTTGTTATACTGGGCATGCACGCAAGGGAAGACAATCCCGAGCTGAAAAAGGCACTGGACCTCGGTCTTAAGATTCAGTCCTTCCCCGAATTTATCTACCATCATTCCCGCAATAAGAAACGGATTGTCATTGGCGGTAGCCACGGAAAAACTACCACTACTTCCATGATAATGCACGCACTCCGTCAAAAGGGCTTTGACTACGACTACCTGGTCGGAGCCATGTTGGAGGGTTTTGATACCATGGTCAGGCTTTCTGATGCCCCTCTGATCGTAATTGAAGGCGATGAATACCTCAGTTCAGCTATTGATCGAAGACCTAAGTTCCTTCACTACAAAGCTCAGATTTCTGCACTGACGGGTATTGCCTGGGACCACATGAATGTATTTCCAACCGAGGAAAACTACTTCGTGCAGTTTGTTGATTACCTGAATAGCTTGTCGGAGGGCGCAAGGGTTTATTATTTTGATGAGGACTCCCATCTTCAAAGACTTGTAGGTGAGCACTGTCCCAGCGGTATCAACTGTGTTCCATACAACCGGATTGACTACCAAAAAGAGTCAGATAGCTGGACCGTTTTTTCCCAAAGCGGAAAGCCTTACAAGGTTAACTTTTTTGGCTCCCATAATATGGCCAACCTGGAAGTTGCCAGGAGAATTTGCATGGATTTAGGAATGGAAGAGGAGGACTTTTTGGAGGCCATTACCACATTTAAAGGCGCACAAAAGCGATTGCAGTTGATTGCTTCTTCAGATGACAGGACTTTTTACCACGATTTTGCACACGCTCCCTCCAAGGTGCGAGCCACAGTTAATTCTTTCCGGGAACGATTTCCAGAAGACAAGCTATGTACCGTAGTAGAATTGCACACCTATTCCAGTTTGAATCAGGAGTTTTTACCTCATTACAAGGGCGCATTGGACAAGGCCGATGTGGCTATTGTTTTTTTTAGCCCTCACACCCTTAGGATGAAAAGGATGCCGCCACTTGATGCTGAAATTATCAGGAAAAATTTCGGAAGAGATGACATTGTGATTGTCAACGATGCAGAAGAACTCAAGTCGAAACTGGTAGAGGCCAACCGTATCAAACCGCACTTTTTGATGATGAGCTCAGGGACATTCGGAGGGTCCAACTTAAATGACCTGGCAGGAGAGTTGTTGTAGCGACGTGGTTTAGGGGGCTGCATATTTTAACATCGAACAATAGTTGGTCAATCTTTGTCACAATATTTGTAGAATTACTAATTTTGGCCCAAAATTTAGGAAATGGCAAGAGAAATAGCACTGCGCGACGCCTTGAATGAGGCAATGTCAGAAGAAATGAGAAGAGATGAGGATGTATTCCTCATGGGTGAAGAAGTAGCGGAATACAACGGAGCCTACAAGGTCAGTAAGGGTATGCTGGACGAATTTGGTGCCCGCAGAGTGATTGATACGCCTATTTCTGAATTGGGTTTTGCAGGAATCGGTGTGGGTGCCGCCATGAACGGACTCAGACCGATAGTGGAGTTCATGACCTGGAACTTTGCCGTACTTGCATTTGACCAACTTGTCAACAACGCTGCCAAAACACTCTCACAATCATCGGGAGAATTTGGTTGTCCGGCTGTTTTCAGAGGACCCTCTGGCTCCGCAGGACAATTGGCGCAACAGCACAGTCAGACTTTTGAGAGTTGGATGGCCAATGTCCCCGGCCTCAAGGTGGTGAGTTGTATCGATCCCGCAGATGCTAAAGGACTTTTAAAATCTGCTATCCGTGATAATGATCCGGTTTGTATGATGGAAGCCGAGATTATGTATGGATTCAAAGGCGAAGTGCCTGAGGACGAGTACCTGGTGCCCATTGGTAAAGCAGCAATTAGAAGAGAGGGAACCGATGTGACTCTGGTTTCTTACAACAAAATGATAGAGGTGGCGAAAGACGCTGCAAAAGAATTGGAAAAAGAGGGCATTTCTTCCGAAGTCATCGACTTGCGGACCATTAGACCATTGGACTACGAAACACTTATCGAATCTGTAAAAAAGACCAACCGAATGGTAGTTGTCGATGAGTCATGGCCTTTTGCCGGAGTGTCTGCCGAGATAGGTTACTCCATCCAAAAACTCGCTTTCGACTACCTCGATGCTCCGGTCGTCAGAATCAACGCGCAAGATACTTCTCTAGGATATGCTCCAACGCTTGTTGAAGAATATCTGCCTAACCCGGAAAGGGTCATCAAGGCAGTAAAAGAGGTTATGTACATCAAAAAGTGATGCCAGCCTCTACATACAGTTAGATTTTTCCAGTGAAAAAACTGCTTCTGAATACTACCTTTCAGCCAGGAGCATAAATGAATAAATAATTGGGAATCCCAATGAAGTAGAAGGAACTACCTGTAAATCGCTGGAAGTGATGAAATCTCTTTTCGCGAAAAGAGCGCTTATAAGGACATTAGGGGAAATCCTCGATGTCAATTGCAGACCAGAACGATCAGAGAACCTCAGCCTTTTTTAATCAGCCACGCATTTTGAGATAATATCCATGGGTGTGACTATTCCAACTATCTTGTCGTCTTCACAAATTGGAATGGCCCGGAAAAGATTTTCTTTCAATATTCCGATTGCCACTCCGATGGATTTTTCTGGAGCCAGGGTCGCGATATTTTCGGTCATGACATCTGAAACCAATAGCGAGCGGAACAAACTCTTGTTATAGACTTTTTTGTATTTGTTGTGAAAGACAGACAGACCGTAGGATACCCGGAGGACATCCGATTTGCTAATCATTCCTATAATGGAGTAATCTTCATCGATAACTGGCAGGTGATTTATCGTGTTTTCTTCGATCAATCGCTCCACCTCCTCCATCGTCTGATTGGGAGAAATGGTTATCAAGTCGGTGGTCATTATTTTTGAGACTGGATCTGACGCTGTATATGCCATTGTAATAAAGGTTTTTAAAAGATGCTCTGAGATTAATTATTTTCTTCAGCAAGGTGTATCACCAACATTGGGACTCTTGTATTCATAATCATTTTCTTGGTGGTACTTCGGTGCAATATAGACCGCCAGAAATTTCGATTTATATTACAGAAGACTGCCAGGTCTGCATTGGTCTTATCAATATAGTGGTTGATTTCATCCATGACTTCCCCACCTTCTACCAAATGTATTAAAAAGGGGAAATCAGGTACATCTTCTTCAAATAGTATGTTGATAATCTTCTCTCTGATTTCTTCCTGGTCGCCCTTTTCCTTGCCGTCTGCAACATATACAAAATGCACAGTGGATTTGTAGAGCTTTACCAGCGCCCGGATATTGTCAATAGTGTCTTTGTGCACCGATTCCCTGTTGGCCGCAAAAACTATATTTTCAAAGGATTTGTACTCAATCCCTGCCGGTATTAGCAGAACAGGAATGTCCGATCGCACAGAAATTTCCGCGGCGATACTTCCAAAAAACCGCTCGATGGCATTTCGCTGCCCCTGGGTACTCATCACGATGTATTTGTACTTTTCACCTTCTGACGTCAAGCGTTTCATGCCTTGAATGGGAAAGCCTATCTCCAGCGAGTTCAAAACACGGACCTTTGGGTTCTTTGGAAGACCTTCGAGAAATCCATCCATCTCCTCGCGGAGGTTTTTCTCGATATCGGTGTATTGAAAATGAGTGGCGCCGTGGAATTCACCCAGGTCAACCTGGTAAAAGTGCACCACGTGAATGCTGAGGCCAGTTTTGGCCGCAAAATCCAATGCAAAGGGATATACCTTAGCAGAAGATTCTGAAAAATCAGTTGGAAATAAAATCATTGTCCTCAATTTAAAAACTCTAAAGTAAAACGATTTTTTGAAACCGTGGGTTATGACCGCAGGTTTTTTATTTGCTTCAAAGCATAAAGATACCACACCAAAGGGTGTTGCATGGTGATTTATATCAGTCTTGAGGCTGTTTTTTGTCAGCGTATTTTTTGCTGTGGTTGAAAGCGTTTTTACCATTCACACTCAATATGACTACTAAAAATCCATTTCTGAAACCCTTTAGGCGATGGCCCGAATTTTGATGTACGAGATGTTATGAGTGATTTGATAAGTTCAGGTTTTGACAATCAGGTCTCTGCATTGTCCCTCCATTTGAGTTGGGTCATGGAAGAGAAACTTTTGTTGATGTTGCTGATGCAAATGTGGGACCAAAGGATGGAGGGCCGTAAGTTTGAGATAGAGACCAATACCGGCCTTTCTTTCCTGCTGAAAAAAGGTGACCGCCCTTTTTCCCTGAAGTTAGAAGATGGTAAGTGGATTTTTATCATTGACACCCAAATTTCACTGTACTCTAAACTCCAACGCAGCAAACCCTTTTTTGAGGGCGGTCTGAAAATAAGTGGGAAAACCGAGAGAAAACAAGCCATTCCAGAACCCGGTTTTTACACAGAATTTCAGGAGATCGACTGGGATAAAAATACCCGAATTAAAATCGGTCCGCTGAATCTACCGGTAAACAGGGTCAGTAACCTGATTGCAGGAGTGTTGAAGAATCACATGGCACGC
The DNA here is from genome assembly GCA_003559985.1 of Saprospirales bacterium. Classification (GTDB taxonomy): domain Bacteria; phylum Bacteroidota; class Bacteroidia; order Chitinophagales; family Saprospiraceae; genus PWJY01. Next base: position 1,722 of record PWJP01000109.1, on the reverse strand, counting down.
TATTTTGACAAACTGCTCAATGATATGGCCCTGCAAAACAGGGAAATACCAGGCCCGGCACTGACAGAACTCAACCGGCTCATTCCATACTCTGACCTTTTTATCAATCGCCTTCGCCTGGAAACAGGCTATCCCGCATCTGGAAAGCTGCCTGTTTTTGCCGATGTGATTATTGGGCCAAAGCAGGTCGATGGGGCATCCTTAAAGATTACATCTACCCAATCACTCAGGCTGGGTCACGGCCTTTCAGAGGTAAAGATAGCTTATGATTGGTTGCCCCGGCTGATGCCTGCACAGGAGCACAAAGTTGGGCTGTGGACCGTGACAGTTAAACCGGGGGAAGTTTACCGGTCTGACAGGACATTGTGCTTTACTGTTTTTTTATCCGGCAGTGTTTCCGGAAAACTCGTGGTGGCCGCACCAGTGAATGATAAAAACAAACTGGAACTCGATAAAACCTATTTTGAAGAGGCAAAATTTGAGTCACTTTGGCAGCGTACCCTTTTCGGGCTTTTTAGAAAATTTATCCGCAATCGTATGTTACAGGAAATCTTCCACAATCTAAATCGCTTTGCAGATGGGTTGAAAATACCCGCTCCGGGAACACTCAGTGCATTTGATGCGCCGGCCTTTGATTTGCTCATTGAGGGTGAAAGAGATATTTTCGCCGGAGAAAATCACCTTTCTCTGGCCTTCCACCTATCTTTGGCTCCTGGAAAATCCCGGATGCTGCCCCTCGAGTCCGGAAAATCCGCGGATGAGTAGTACAATTCACCCCGGCTTATTTTCTTGCTTGAAGCGAATGGGGTATAATTTTTAGAAAAAATCTTCATGAGATGAAGTATGGAGCTGTGGCTGCGGGTCACCCCGAAACAGCAAATATCGCCATGGAAGTTTTGAAAGCAGGCGGAAGTGCTTCGGATGCACTGATAGCAGCCTATGTAGGTTCTTTTGTAGCCGAGCCTTGCATGGGGTCCCCCGGTGGTGGGGCGCTTGCGCTCATATGGGAAAATGGCCAAAAGCCGGTGTTGTTTGACTTTTTTTGCCAGACTCCTCTGAAAAAACGACCGGCTGAAGCATATGACTTCTTGCCATATACCGTCCACTTTGGTGACGACACGGAAGTGTTTTACTATGGAAACGGGGCCGCGTCAACTCCGGGAGCCATTGCGGGAATTTTTGCCATGCACAAACACAGCGGTAAGATTCCGGTCCGGGAGCTTTTTGACCCCGGAGTTCAGTTAATGCGCAGGGGGGTTCCAATCAATGATTTTCAGCAGTACGATATTTCCCTGCTGAAAGGAATAATCGGACACAGTGATACAGGCCGTAAATTACTGCTCAAAGACAATGGCGATGCGCCCGATTTGGGCACTGAAGTAAACCTGCCTGGCCTGGCCGATTACATGGAAGTGATTGGCATAGAAGGCCCTCGTGAATTTTACGAAGGCTACTACGCGGGTGTTCAGCAGCGCCTTTTTGATGAAGCGGGTGGCAGCTTGAGCCTGGAAGATTTAAAATCCTACAGGGTTGAGTTAAGAGACCCACTGCAATTCGGACTTGGTAAAAACACCATCACCTGTGCACCACTGCCGGCCCTGGGAGGGGCGATAATGGCCCGGGCGTTGACGCATTTGTTTTCTGAAGAAAAGTCATTCGATTTTTTCGACCGGGAGTACCTGACCGCATTTTTCAATGCCTTTTCTGCGGCCGGTAAATTGC
>PWJP01000190.1 GCA_003559985.1 Saprospirales bacterium | reverse complement strand
TGGAAACACATTTGTAATGTCCAGGAGTCTTAAGGTTGGAGGGACGGTTTTTCCAAATTGGACGGTTGGAAAGCCAAAAGTATAATTTCCAGCTTTCTGTTAGACACTTTTGATTAACCTGCGCCTTGATAAAGTCAATTGAGCAACTTTGATATCTTTGCAAAATGGTTTGACCAGTAAAAGATGTCTGCAAGGCAATTTACGGTGAACCTTCCGATGGGGATTGGAATTTTAAAGTTGTCATCTCGTGAATGTTCGCTGATTTTATTTTGAAAAAGCGAATTGTTGAAGGATGATTCATTTTATTAAACCAACACGAACTCAATGAACAACAACGAACATATTGAAAAACTGATGGCTGCTGATAAGCCCGGTGAAGTTAAAAAACTCGCCGAGGCTTACACCAAAATATTGGATGCGGTGGGGGAGGACCCCGACCGGGAGGGATTACTTAAAACACCCGATAGAGCCGCGAAAGCCATGCTCTATTTCTGTAAGGGATACGAACAAGACCCGGCCGAAATTTTAAAATCTGCTCTTTTTGAGGAGGACTATAGTGAAATGGTCATTGTAAAGGATATTGAATTGTACTCCTTGTGCGAACACCACCTTGTCCCATTTTTTGGCAAAGCCCATATAGGGTACATTCCAAAGGGGAAAATCGTAGGGCTGAGTAAAATTGCCCGAATCGTCGATGCCTACGCCAGGAGATTGCAAGTGCAGGAGCGAATGACTCACGAAATACTGCACTGCATTCAGGATTCTCTCAATCCCTACGGGGCTGCTGTGGTCATCGAAGCGCGGCACATGTGCATGATGATGCGCGGTGTGCAAAAGCAAAATTCCATAACCACCACCTCGGCTTTTACAGGAATTTTTAAGCATGTAGAGACCAGAAACGAATTTTTGAAACTGATAGAAGCCAATTTGGCGTAAACCAACTTTTGTAAATAAAACAAGTCAAATAATCGATGAAAACTGCATTTGTATTTCCCGGACAAGGTTCCCAATACAAGGGAATGGGCAGCGATTTGTACAAATCCGATGCCAAAGCGCGAAAGCTTTTTGACCAGGCCAACGAAATACTGGACTATCCCATCACGGAAATTATGTTTGAAGGTGATGAGGAGGAACTAAAAACCACCAGGGTAACCCAGCCCGCTGTGTTTATCAACGGCTATATCAAATACGCGGTGGGCAACTACAACACACCCGATGCGGTGGCCGGCCATTCGCTGGGGGAATTTACAGCCCTCGCAGCTTGCGGCGCACTCTCTTATGAAGACGCCTTGCTGCTGGTTTATGACCGTGCGATGGCCATGCAGGATGCCTGCGATATGGAAGATGGTACGATGGCTGCCATCATGGGCCTGGACGATAAAAAAGTCGAGGAAATATGCTCCGGAATTGACAGCCTCGTGGTCCCGGCAAATTACAACTGCCCGGGACAGCTCGTTATCTCCGGTTCGGTGGAAGGGGTTGAAAAAGCCATCGAAAAAGCCAAAGAAAACGGTGCAAAGCGCGCACTGAAACTCATGGTTGGCGGTGCCTTTCACTCGCCCCTTATGGAGCCGGCGCAAACCAAACTTGGCCAGAGCATTGAAGAAACGGAAATCGCCAAACCCCTTTGCCCGATTTACCAAAATTTTACCGGCAAAGCCCACGATGATCCTGACACAATTAAAGACAATCTCCTGAAACAACTGACTGCTCCTGTGCGTTGGACTCAATCAATAGAACAAATGGTCAATGACCAGATTGGCAAAGTTGTCGAGGTGGATGGCAGAGTCCTCATTGGAATGGTCAGAAGAATCGATAGAAATCTGGTTACTGAAACTGTTTAAAACCCGAAAGCTTTGAGTGAATCCATAGAGATAACAAAGGGAAAATTGCTGCTCGCAGAACCCTTTATGCTCGACCCCAATTTTAAAAGGGCCGTGGTATTCCTGTGCGACCATCAGGAAGAGGGCAGCATGGGCTTTATCCTCAACAAGCCCTTGAAGATTAAAGTGGACGAACTCATCACGGATTTCCCAGAATTTGATTCCAATGTCTATTACGGAGGTCCAGTCGCAACAGATACTATCCACTACCTTCATCGTTTGGGGGATTTGATTGAAGACAGCGTCCCTGCGGGTAACAATATTTACTGGGGAGGCAACTTTGAAAAACTAAAGTTTCTCATCTCGAGTGGGGTCGTCAAACCCGGTTCTATCAAGTTTTTTGCGGGCTACTCAGGCTGGTCTCCAGGCCAATTGAATGAGGAGATGTTTATCGGAAGTTGGATAGCCGCTGACATGGATCCCAACTACCTGTTTTCTGTCCGACCACGCGAACTATGGTCCAAAGTCCTCCGCATAAAAGGGGATATTTACTCGGTTCTCGCCGGCATGCCCGATAATATTTCCTGGAACTGACAACTCAACCGGCTTGATAAATCTCAACAACATATCGGTCATATACGGTGACCACTTTGTACTGGACAATATCACTCTCAGCATACCGCAGGGTGATAAAGTTGGCGTCGTTGGAAAAAACGGCTGTGGAAAATCCACCTTACTGAATATTATCGCAGGCAATATCATTCCCGATGAGGGTAATCTGCACTTGCCCTCGGAAACCAGTATCGGCTTTTTGCACCAGGATATCGAAATCGACCTCGAACCCACTGTGATTCAGGCTGCTAAGAAAAGTTTGGAAGAACTGGCGAAAATAGAGCAGGAGCTGGATCGATTGAAAAAACAGGCAGAGAAAACCGGACAACTTACCGAAGATGAGGGATTTAAAATGACTGAGCTGGAGGAGCGGTTCCGGTTGCTGGGTGGATATTCTCAAGAGGCAGAGGCTGAAAAAATCCTGAAGGGACTCGGTTTCTCCAGACAGGATATGGAGAAAAAAGTGGGTGAACTCAGCGGTGGATGGCGCATGAGGGTCGAACTCGCTAAAATCCTGCTCGCCAATCCGGATATCCTGTTGCTGGATGAGCCAAATAACCACCTGGACATGGAATCCATCATCTGGCTGGAAAAGTGGCTGACCAACTGCGATGCCACGGTGCTCACTGTGAGCCACGATGCCGAATTTATTGAAAACGCCTCATCTGCTGTCCTGGAAATGTCCAATGGTAAGGCTCACTACTTCAAAGGGTCTTTTGCGGATTATCACACCAACAAAGAGCTTCGCAGAGAAAACGATTTGCGGACTTATCAAAATCAGCAGAAAGAGCTGGCAGAAAAGCAGCGAACCATCGACCGCTTCCGGGCTAAAGCCACCAAGGCCAAGATGGCCAAATCCATGGAGAAGCAGCTCAACAAAATGGAGTTGGTGGATGTGCCGGAAGAAGACACTGCAACTATCAATTTCCGATTCCAGCCACCTCCTCGCAGCGGTGATATGGTAATCAAGGTAAACGGACTCTCAAAGTCATACGGTCCCCAGTCTGTTCTTGAGGATGTCGATTTTGAAATACGAAGAGGGGAGAAAGTGAGCCTGGTAGGAAAAAACGGTGAGGGTAAGTCAACATTTGTAAAAGTTCTCACAGGAGATACGGAGAAAAACAGTGGGGAAGTGGTCTATGGACACAATGTGAGCATTGGTTATTTCGCCCAGGACCAGGACAAGCTGCTGGATGGTAACCTCACCTTATTGCAATTTATGGAACAGGACTGTCCTCCCGACCTCAGGCCTAAATTGCGGGGCATCCTGGGGAGTTTTCTCTTTTCAAACGACGATGTGGAGAAGAAGATAAAGGTGCTTTCAGGTGGTGAGCGGTCCAGACTCGCCATGGCAAAAATGCTCCTAAAACCCTTCAACCTCCTCATTCTCGATGAGCCCACCAACCACCTGGATATACCATCCAAAGAGATTTTGAAGCAGACTATTGATGCCTTTGAAGGGACCGTCATCATAGTTTCGCACGACAGGCATTTTCTAAGAGGACTGTCAGAGCGGACCTGTGAATTCACCAACCGGAATATGGTGAACTACCTGGGGGATATTGATTACTTCCTCGAGAAAAAGGGAAAATCTGATATCAGGGATTTTGAAAAACGGACGAAGGAGAAGGCCAATACAACAGTTGAGAAAGTTAAAAAAGTCAAAAGCCCGGAGCAGAAAAAGGAAGAATTCGAACTTCGGAAAGAGCTCAACAAAACCATCCGTTACTGCGAGCGGAATATAGACAGACTCGAAAATGAGATTACCCGGATCGAGCAGTCGATGTCAGACCCGGCCTTTTTTGAGAGAGACGATGCTGTGGAGACTTCTAAAAAACTGGACAATTTGAAATCCCATTTGGAGGAAGAAAACGAGAAATGGGAAGTTGCCGTCGAAAAGCTGACCGAATTGGAAGCGGAATAGCGCCAGCAGGCTCAGATGGCATCCTGGCCAAAATTCCCACTTAAGACGACCTTCACATTCCAGTCTATGAATCTTCTTTTTCAAAAAACAATAAAAACCTTATGTGACGTTTATTGTTTCCAAAACAGGTCAAATCTCTCTACTGGAAACAGGTATTTTTATTACAGGATTATGGATTGGCAAGGATTTTGTTGTATTAGAAAAAATAGGCATTAAAACTTTTCATAATATATAAAAGTTATACCTTTGCGCCCGGTTTAGGGAAATATGATTAAAAATTGTTAGGTGTGGAGATAGTTTGATGTATCTTCGCGCTTCGAATTACCATGAACATGATACGAAAATTCGCACTAAGGGGAGCGGTGTGTGCGCTCGCCGGACCATTTTTGTTTTCAATGAGCTTGAAAAACCAGGCTGATGCTGCCACCGTACTGGAGGATGGCGACAAGCCTGATTTTTCCATTGAGGCTATAGAGAACCGCTTCTACGAGATGAACTTGCCCTTCGAAGCTTCCGTGGATCCTATATTTCACCGCCGCGTTAAAGCCTACATGCACGACGGACGAAACTATTCGGATAGAATGCTCCTCCGAATGGCCATGTATTTTCCTTACATAGAGCAGCAGTTAGAGAAGAGGGACTTGCCCCGTGAATTGAAGTACCTTACCGTAACCGAAAGTGCGGTTAACCCCAATGCCAGATCGAGAGCAGGGGCTGTGGGACTTTGGCAAATTATGCTCGGTACCGCCAGGCATCTTGGACTGCGGGTGAACAGCGTGGTGGATGAGAGGAGAGACCCAAAGCGTTCCACAGAGGCCGCACTGGATTATCTGGAGGAATTGTTCGATCGATATGACGACTGGAAACTTGCCCTTGCGGCTTACAACTGTGGCCCGGGTAGAGTGGATCAGGCGATTCGCCGTTCTGGAAGCAGGAACTTTGATGAGTTGAAGCGTTTTCTACCCTTTGAAACCCGCCAGTACATACCGTCCTTCATGGCTGCCACTTATTTTGGCACTTACTACTCTGACCATGGTATTGTACCCGTACCTGAAGACAACGACCTTATATTGACAGGTACAGTAAAAATATACGAGAACATTAATTTCACCAATCTTTCTAAGAAAACGGGAGTGCCAAGAAGTACGCTGGTGAAACTCAATCCCGCTTTCCGTGCAGGTTATATACCCACAAATTCCCGGGGTTATGATATTATCATGCCTCTCAGAGCAGCTTTGGTTTTTGACAGTGAAAAAGATAACCAAAACCCGGTGAGTAATATTAAAAGGGAATTTGCAGGTTATGCTGAATCCGTTTTTGTGACTGAAGAGGCCCTGACATGGAGTGACCTCGCAGATGTTCTCCACATGGACCCCTTCCACCTCAAGTATCTCAATACCCATCTCGGAAGCAACAATGAATTGCCCGAAGGCACTGAGGTGAGGTTCGTGATACCTAAATTTAACAGATTCTTGATCGATGATCAGGGAGAAGAACCCATTGTATATGAACTGGCTCCATTGGAAACTATACCTATGCTCAGGCTCTCTTCTATAAAGCCGGCCAATGTCCCCAACCTTCCCAAACGCAATGGAAAGGTCATTACCAATACGGAAGCCCAGCTGAGCGGTACCAGAATCCGCAGGATTTACGCCAATAAAATGGTACCCGGCCGGGGTCAATCACTCTCTGATGCCGAGCGCATGGAGGATTTCCATATCAATCGCTCACAGCAGTGGAAGGCCGCATTTGCTGCGGAGTAAATTCCTTTATCCCAAATACAATGATTGCTTTGGCCCCTGGGGGATTCAATTTACAATTGACAATCTTCCCCGCCAGACCAGGTGGCAATACCCAATCTGCCGCATAGACACAACTACAACCCCAATCTGTACACCCACCAAAATATGTAAATAAATCATATATTTGCTCCCACACATATGTTCTCATTTCATGAAAGCACTTTCATTTATTTGTTTTGCGACGGCATTTTGGATGCTGATAGGGGTGGTCTCCTGCAGTAGTTCCACCAAAGCTCCACATTCCAACACTGCTGAGCTAAGAGAATCTCAATCGGGGATCAAACTCGCAGAAAATGTGGTGGTGGGTGCGGAGCGAATGGATTTGCTCGTGCCTAAGCTCACTGGAAAAAGGATAGGTCTGGTGGTCAATCACAGCTCCCTGGTGGGTGAAACACATCTTTTGGACAGCCTGCTGAATCTCGGTAAAAATGTGGTGAAAATATTTGCGCTGGAGCACGGCATTAGAGGTGATGCGGATGCCGGGGAACTGATCGATGACAGCCGCGATGCTCGAACCGATTTGCCGATAATCTCTCTTTACGGTACCGAAAAAAAACCATCGGATGCCCACATGAGTGATTTGGATGTGGTACTTTTTGACATTCAGGATGTGGGAGTCAGGTTTTACACTTATATCAGTTCTCTTCACTACATCATGGAATCCGCCGCAGAAAACGGGGTAGGCATTGTGGTTACGGATAGACCCAATCCAAATGGCTTTTACGTCGATGGACCCGTCCTTCAACCCGGATTTGAGTCCTTTGTGGGCATGCACCCTGTTCCTGTGGTTCACGGAATGACTGTGGGCGAGTACGCGAAAATGATCAAGGGCGAGGGGTGGATAAATAGCTCTGAGGATCTCGAACTGATGGTGGTGCCCTGTCTTAACTACGACCACAGTATGACATACGATCTGCCTGTTCCACCATCACCGAATTTACCGAATCTGCGCTCAGTGCTGCTCTATCCGTCCCTGTGTTTTTTTGAGGGAACAGAGGTCAGTGTTGGAAGGGGGACCAATCTTCAGTTTCAATTGATCGGCAGTCCATTTATTTCCGCTGGTGACACTACTTTTGTTCCGGAGAGTATGCCGGGTGCTACCAATCCTCCTTTTCTCGGGGAAAAATGTCACGGCTACTCGTTCACCCACCTTCACTGGTCTGAAATTGCCCAAAAAGGCCAATTGGATCTCAAGCCACTTATTCAAATGTTCAGTGAGTTTCCCACCGAACAATCCTTTTTTCTCAGGAATAATTTCTTCGACAGACTGGCCGGTACCGACCGCTTGCGCAAACAGATAAGGGAAGGGCGAACCGAAGAGCAAATCAGGGCAGTGTGGCAGAGAGACCTGCATCACTTTTTAGAAATCAGGGGAAAGTATTTGCTGTACGATGATTTTTAGCAGGTGATTTTCAGACATTTTTTCAAAAAACATCTGACAGCATGACCATTACCCACGATCACTATTCTGTCGATTGGATAAAGAGACTGCCTTTATTGGACAATCCATTATTCGTGACCATTCCCTGCTATTCAGAACCCGATGTAGAAACCACCTTATTGAGCCTCGATAAGTCCGCCGGATTTTCTGAGAATAACATTGTGGTGATACTCCTTATAAACTCCTCACTGTCCGATACCCGGGAGGTATTGCAGAAAAATAAAAATGCCCTGGAAACAGCTCTTTCCTTTGAGCCCCGCAACTATCATTTGGCTCCCTTATGGGTTCGCGATATTCCCGACAAACTATCCGGTGTGGGATATGCGCGCAGGATGGCCATGGATGCAGCCTGTTTTTACTGTGAAAAAAATGGTTTCCCGGACAATCCCGTCCTCTGCCTGGACGCCGACTCTACTGTGGCTGAAAATTACTTTGTTGAAACGGCCCGGTTTTTCAGAAATATTCCGGAGTTGGATGCCACTTCCATTTATTTTGAACATCCGGTTCAGGAGGTGGAAGATCCCGGATTGAAAAGTGGAATAATAGACTACGAAAATCACCTGAGGTACTTTATACAGGCCCAAAAATGGAGTGGTCATCCCCATGCATTTCACACGGTGGGTTCTTCCATGGCTGTCAGGGCTGCAGCTTATATCAGGGAGGGAGGAATGAACAAGCGAAAGGCCGGTGAGGATTTTTACTTTCTCCACAAATTTACCAAAAACGGAGCACTCGGCATCTGTAATGATACCGCAATTTTTCCGGCAGCCAGGGTGTCTGACCGGGTGCCTTTTGGTACAGGCCGGGCACTGCTGGATATGAAATCTGGAAAAAAGTGGAGCACCTATGCCCCTGAGACCTTTTTTGACCTCAAAAAGATCAATGATGGCTTGAGGTCCGCTTACCAAAAATCGGCAGATGAGGTTTGGGCAGAATTGCCGGTGAGCTTTCAAAAATTCATCGACTTTGAGGCTTTTGAGAAGAAATTCAATCAGGTTTGTAAGCACTCAGCATCTTCAGAGAGTTATACCAAGCGACTTTTCCAGTGGTGGGATGCTTTTATGGTGTTTAAATACGCCCACTTCTGTCGCGACCATTTTTATCCAAATCTTC
>PWJP01000152.1 GCA_003559985.1 Saprospirales bacterium | reverse complement strand
GTCTTGAGCGCTTAGCCTTCCAGTTCCCATCAGTCTGCTTCACAAGTTTGAAGGAAAAAGGACTCTCTGCCTCAATTTCAGCACTTGTAAAGTCTATGTTCCCAAACCTGAGATCGTACCACTTTAAGTTGCCATCCACACTGTCCACCAGATGAAAACCCCGGGAGAACCACTTTAGGATTTCAATGTCGGGATGAGGAAGAATGGGGTCTAGCAATTCGTGTTTTTTGGGAATGTACGTTAGATTGGAAAAAACCCTTTCCTCATCAAAAATGGAGTAGTATCCTTTGACAAAATGGTCTTCCGTCTCTGCAATTCCATACCACAGGGCATTGTTGAAAAGGGTAGGAGTAGTTTTGAATTGGATTACCTGTTCGGACTGATCTTCCATGGTTGCCTTGAAAACACGGTCCACATGCACTTTATTTACCAGGGTTAAAGCGAGATAGAAAGTGCTGATTCCAATGCCAATTCGATTAAACAGGGTTCTCTTCTCATCTTTTCTCGAGAAAAAAGAGGCTGCGGTGACAAATCCCAATAAAGGAATAGTGAATAAAGGATCCACCACATTGATGAAATCGAATGAAAAAGGATGATCCGTAATGGGCCACAGTACCTGCGTACCATAGGTGGTGAAAGCATCCATGGCTATGTGCGTTATGAACACCCAAAATAGAAACCAGTACCAGTTTTTAAAGGAAGGCTGTTCGATATCTCCGCTTACAATTGGCGTTCTTTGCCAGGCCATGACCGAAATAAAAACCGGTAAACCAGTGAGCAAAAGAAGTACAAATGGATTCAGGGAACCCCAGCCCGCATACAAAATGAGTGCTGCGGCCACTGCGGGCAGTACGGTAAAGACCCATTTCCAGATTCGGCGCCATTTCTTGTTGTGGTATAAATCCGATCCGAAGTACTTTTGAAGCAGGTAGGCAAAAAGCGCTGATGCAATCGCTGCGAAAAACAACGAATGGGTTGGACCCCTGTGAAACTTAACAGACTGGGCTTCGGACAAAAAGGGGTTGGCCAGGACATCCAAATCGGGCAGAGTCCCAGCAACAGCGCCCCAAAACATGGCTTTATTGCCGATCTTTCTGCCGAGTGTCAATTCGCCAATTGCAGCGCCCAATGCTATATGTGTCAGTGAATCCATTGTGTTTTTTGTGCCCGAATCGAAAGAGTTACTGTATTAAAGCCGGCCAGTGAAAAAATGTTTAGCGGAGCAGGAAAACCTTTGGTAATTCAGCTTCTGACAGGTCAAAAAAAGCAGCCGGAAAATGGCCTGAGGAAGTGTGCATTATTGTGCACCTGATTGTACCTCCGTCCATCTGCATGTCAAAAAGACTCATTACAACCCCGTCAATGCCATAAGGTCGATATAGGCCATTGCCCGGTCTCTCCGGATAGCAGCTACGGCCTCTTCTGCTCGCACCAATTGTTGCTGCACTTCTCGCAGTTCAAAATTGTCGATTCGTCCCGCTTGAAACATCTCATCGGCCAGTTCCAGGTTTTGCCTTACCAGCTCGAGGTTTTCTCTTTCTATTTCAAGCATTTTGTCGGAGTTTTTGAACTCCAGGTAGCGCTTGTGCAACTCCGTCTCCAGTTCACTTCTCAGATCTGCCAGTTGCAGGGACCCCATTTCCAAACGGAGTTGATTGACTTCAATATTCTTACGGCTTCTATGACCATCGAAAATATTCATTCGCAATGTGGCACCGACAAAAGGGCCGTAGTTTCTATTGCTTTCCACGAGTCCCACCTCGCTACGTGTGAGGCTATAGTCCACTCCGGCACTAACATCCAGAGTGGGATACCGTTCAGCCCTGCTGATGTCCAGCTCGCTTTCCAAAACAAATTGTTGCATGGTTTCCAATACAAGCTCCGGGTTGTTGGTCAGTACTTCTGCCAAAAGCGCATCTGGATCGACCTCTGCCTGATCGTAGTAATCTTCCTCTTCTAGTTCCAATTCATCATCCGGTTCGGTATTCATTATTCTAAAGAGGTCCTGCATGGCCACCTGCCTCCAGGATAAAACTTGCTCCAGACGAGCTTTTTCTCTGTTGAGTTCAGACTGGGTTTGAAGTAAGCTGAGTCGGGTACCGCGACCGATATCCAGCCTTTCTCTCTCTAAGTTTTCCAGGTCTTCAAAAAACGCGATACTCTCCTCTATTAGTCGCCGGGTGTCGTCGTAATACAAAATGGTGTAATAAGTTCTGCTCAGTCTTGTAAGCAACTCCCGGGCCATTACTTCCACTTGCTGCTCACTCAGCTCTTCCAATCTCTCTAATCGCTGTTTGCGGTTTCTCGCTGCACCTCCATCGTAAACACGATAATCTGCCTGCACTCCCGTGTTGAAGGTGAAATTTCCCGCCCAGTCAGCCGAGCGGTCTGTGCCGTCGAAAAAGGATTGCCTCGAAGTGTTGGAGGCGTAATTTACTCCTGAGATAAAGGTAACCTGAGGGAGTAAACCGGCATTACCGGGATGGTTTTCCGTGCGGCTTATCTCGAGACTTTTTCTCGACATTTCAATTCCGTAATTCTGCTGTAGGGCCACTTGAAAAGCGTGCTCCAGGCTCAGTTTTTCCTGAGCTGTCAGGAAGCCGCCGCTGGTAATTGTAATTAGAAAAGCCAAAATTGCATATCGCATCATCCAGTCCGTATTTTCCATTTGTTTTTCCCGGTACCAATCAATTCTCCGGGATTTCATTTGAGTATTTTGTTGTTCAGCTTTTGCCTTCTGCAAGAATTTATCCATTATCAGTGACAAGCTGCTTATTCAGTTGGTTTTTCTTTTGGGACAAAAGCGCGTACATAGCAGGAATAATGTAAAGTGTCAGTATTAGTGAAAACATGAGACCTCCAACCACTACAATACCCATTGGGATTCTGCTGGTTGCAGCAGCGCCTAGTGCCAGTGCAATGGGCAGGGTAGCCAGTGAAGTTGCAAGGCTGGTCATCACAATTGGTCTGAACCTCAGTGTGGCCGCCTCCAGGGCCGCCTCCTTCAGTGTGGTGGAAGAAGGTAGCTTCTGATTGGCAAATTCCACGATTAGAATCCCGTTTTTAGTCACAATACCTACCAAAACAATCATTCCAATTTGGCTGAAAATATTCATAGTATGACCAAAAATATAAAGTGACAGCAATGCACCCACCAAGGCCAGTGGCACCGTAAACATTATCACAAAGGGATCCACAAAACTCTCAAATTGTGCCGCCAGGGTCAAAAATACAAGGACGAGTGCCAAAATAAAGGCAAAGTACAGTCCGGTGGCACTGTCGGTGAAATCCCGAGAGGTACCTGTCAGCGTGGTAAAGAAACTATCATCCAGTACCTCGGCCGCAATATCGTCCATGGCATTAATACCCTGACCGAGGGTGTAGCCGTCGTTAAGTCCTGCAGAAACAGTGGCCGAGACATACCGGTTGTATCTGAACAACTGCGGCGGTGAGGAGCGCTCTTCCAGGTGCACCAGGTTTTTGAGTGGGATGAGCTGTCCGTGCCGGTTTCTGACAGTGGCCTGCTCCAGGTCAATGGGTTTGTCCCGACTGGTTCGCATTGCCTCCCCAATCACTTCGTACTGTTTGCCGTCCATTATGAAAAAACCATAGCGCTGGCTGGCGAAAAACAACTGCAAAGTCTCTGCAATATCTCTAACGCTGACTCCGAGGGCATTTGCTCGAATCCGGTCTATGGTGACATTTATTTCCGGTTTGGTAAACTTCAGGTCCACATCGACCACATTAAATGCCTCGTGTTCATTCGCGCGGGCTGTGAATTCAGGGAGTTTTTCTCGCATTCTCTCCAGATTGGGAGCCTGAATTACATATTGAACCGGCAGCCCCGTCAGGTTTCTTCCAACCTGTATGGTCTGGTCCTGAGCAGCAAAGCTCCTGGCGAAATTGTGCTGGCTTAACTTGGGCTGGAGGCTGTTTACAATGTCTTGCTGACTCCGCTCCCGTTTTTCAGGGTCCTCTAAAGCAATTCTGATAAAGGAAGAATTGACCGAAGTGGTTGCACCGAATCCAGGTGAAGTAACCGCAATAATGGAGGTTTTCTCAGGTATGGTATCGATAAACTCAAGAAGGCTCATTACATACTCATCCATCAGCTCATAAGAAGTACCCTCAGGAGCACTGCTCACTACCCGGAAACGACTTTTATCTTCCATTGGTGCCAATTCCGAAGGTAGTGTTTCTAATAGTAAATAGATACCACCGGCCGCTAAAATAATGAATATCGGGGCCACCCAGGCAACCTTCAAAAATGCGGCAAGTGTCCTTCGGTAGCCGTTTATCAGGGCTTTAAAAAATGGTTCCGTGGTTTGGTATAAAAAGCTTTGCTTATCCCTCTTTTTCAAAATCCGCGAACCCAACATGGGAGTCATGGTGAGAGAGACAAAGGTCGATATTATCACCGCCCCTGCCAGTACTATCCCAAATTCCTGAAAAAGACGACCCACTGCTCCCTCCAAAAAGATAATCGGCAAAAATACCGCCACCAGTGAAACAGTAGTGGCAATAATGGCAAAGTAAATCTCCTTGGCTCCGGCTATACCCGCCTGGATAGGAGTCATCCCTTGTTCAATCTTTTGATAGATGTTTTCTAGCATTACGATGGCATCATCGACCACAAGTCCGGTGGCCAAAACGATTCCCAACAAAGTGAGGACATTGATTGTAAAGCCAAATATGTACATGACAAAAAAGGCCCCTATCAGAGAAATCGGCATTGCAACCACAGGTATTAAGGTGGTACGCCAATCCCGCAAGAAGAAAAATATCACCAGGATCACCAGCACAAAGGCCAGAAATATGGTCGATTGGACTTCGGTTATGGCAGTTCGAATGGGTGTGGTCGTGTCGATTGCGTATCCGAGTTGTATGTCTTCAGGCAGCTCTCGCTCTATGATTCGCACCCGTTCGTAAAACTCATCTGCGATTTCTATGTGGTTGGAACCCGGCTGGGGAGTTACGGCCAGACCCACCATTGGAATTTTGTTGTTCCCCCGGAGCAGGGTTCGCATATTTTGCGGGGCGAGTTTGGCCTCGCCGATATCCTTTAAACGGACCAGTGCGCCATTGTCCTCTCTGATAATGAGGTCTCTGAACTCATCAGCGGTAGTCATCCTGCCAAAGGTCCGAATGGTCAATTCTGTGCGGTAGCCCTCGATGTTTCCACTTGGCAACTCCACATTTTCCCGGTTGAGTGCATTCCTGACATCCAGAGGACTAACCCCCATGGCGGTCATTTTCGCAGGGTCGAGATTCAAGCGCATCGAATACCTCTTGGATCCCCAAATGCGAATGAGACTTATTCCCGGGATGGTTTGAAGGCGCTCCTTGAGTATGTCGTCGGCAAAAGCAGTGAGCTGCATGAGGTCCCTTCGGTCACTTTGGACCGTGAGTACCAGTATGGTGGTGGCATCGGCATCGGCCTTACTAACTGTGGGAGGTTCAATGTCCGGCGGAAGAGACCGTATTGCGCGAGATACTCTGTCCCGCACGTCATTGGCGGCTGCCTCAAGGTCGATGCTGAGGTCAAATTCCACAGTTATTGTACTTCTTCCATCGGCACTTACCGATGACATTTCACTGATGCCGGCAATTCCGTTTATGTTTTCTTCCAGTGGTTCGGTCACCTGGGCTTCAATGACATCTGCATTGGCCCCCGGATAATCTGTTACCACTGTAATTATGGGTGGATCAACAGACGGGTACTCTCGTAGCCCGAGTTCAGAATAGCCGATTATACCGAAAAGCACGATGACAATAGACATCACTATTGTGAGAACCGGCCGCTGGATTGAAATGGAGGGAAGACTCATTATTAATTGTTGTCGGTTTTAAAGGAAAAATCCACCAAATCTACATTCAATTCGGCTCCTTCGCTCAATGACATCAGTCCTGTGGTGATAACTGTATCCCCGGCCGATATCCCGTGCTTGATTTCCACGGCATTTGCAGTTCTGATTCCGGTCTCTATTTTCACAGCTTCAGATATCCCATTTTTTGAAATAAATATTTGCTGTCCCTCCAAAACTGGCAGCACAGCCTCTGAAGGCACCATGACCGCCGCTGGATTGACATCTGACCTCAATACCACCTGGGCAAAACGTCCAGGTAAAAACCGGCCCGTAGTGTTGGGGACTTCCGCTCTCATGCGCATGGTTCTTGTCTGTGGATTGATTCCCGGCTCAACCGCATATATTTCAGCTTTGTAGGGTGTAGTTCCACCGACCAAAGTAAAAGAAACCTCTGTGCCCACACCAATTTGTTCGATTATGGTTTCGGGTACATCAAAATCGAGCTTGATTGGATTGAGTTGGTGCAGGGTGGCAATTCGGTCGCCGGGACTGACGTAATTGCCCTCGCTTATGTGGCGCAGACCGATTTGGCCTGTAAATGGCGCGTACACATTGAGTTTGGACTTTCTGACTTCCAGGAGTTCCTTTTCTGCTCTGAGGGTGGATTCTGTGTTCTTTAATCGCTGCAATTCTTCCTCGCTGATGGCTTGAATGCGGTGAAGCCTTTCAGCCCTGACACGCTCCTCCTTAGCCAGCTCTATCTCCAGCTCCAATTTCTTTATCTCGCTCGCCATTTCCCGGTCATCCATGGATATCAGCAAGTCACCGCGGTTTACAACCTGCCCTTCGGAAAAATTAATCACCCGAATCAAACCTGAAAGCTCCGGGGTGATATTGAGCTGCTCAAAAGCCTCAAATGTTCCCGGTACGATGATTTCATTGGCTACCTCCATGGTGTCGGCAAGGACCCCGCGAACTGATGTGGTCGATGGTCCGCTTCTCCGGTCTTGCCCTTCCTCTGCCCCCTCCGAACCACCGCATGATTGCAGGGAAAGAAGCAATCCGAAAGCAAGGGTAAAAATTATCAGTCTATACATTAAATACACTTTCATCAATTTGATACGGAATATAAAGTCATTAACTGCATTTTGGTTTAAATATTTTGGATGTAATGTACGGTGAGAGATCGCAATTTTTCTGAAAACCCGGGTATTTAAACGAAGTTCTCTAAAACATTAACATTATTTAAGAATAGCCATCCTAAGTCTATGATTTTTTAGCCCCCGTCAACCAGTTTTTTTATGGTTAATGGGGGTACCCTGTCAACCCATATTGTGAGGGCTGGATGAGCCATCGGCCATCAACCATCCGCCTATAACCAATCTGGTCCACCGCTGAGGAACGGAGATCACGGAGAGTGTGAAAAATCCTGGATGGTCATCTATCCCCGGAAATAGAAATCATGTCAGCCACATCGAAATTGCGATTAAAAAACCACTCACAAACTCACCAAATCACCAATTCACAACTGAGAAATCACCATCTAAGCCAGGCCACCACAGGTTTGTGGTCGGAGAAATCACCTTCTATTATGTCGTGCCGGACTACCTTAAATTCCTGGTCTGCGAGGATAAGGTCAATGCGCAGGAATGGAAGTGGGCCCTTGTAGGTGACTCCCAGCCCGCGGCCTTTTTCTGTGAAAGTGTCCTTTCTTCCATAAGAGAGTTTTCTGTAAATGTAAGAAATGGGAACATCGTTTATGTCGCCGGCAATGATGACAGGGTATGGGGAGTTTTTTGCATGCTCCAGAACAGTGTTAACTTGTTCCACCCGGATGGAGGCTGCACGTTGGTAATTTTTGACTATTCCCCACAATGTTTTTGCGGTTTCCTCGTCAAAATCCAGCCCTCTTTCTCTGATCTTTTGACTGTCATCGGTTACTTGATTGGTTTGCAGGTGAAGATTGTAAACCCTGACCACTCCTTTCGCAGGTATGTCTAAATCCGCCCACACCACAGAGTTCTCATAGTTGTCAAAGGTAAAGTAGCCACGGTCCAATACTTCGTGATTGGTGAAAATGGCTGTCCGATAGGGGCGATTGTTGATGACGTTGGCGTATGGCAGGGCTTCTAACAACCACTCGTCTATGTCGGGAACGTACTCCTGCAAGCAGAGTATATCCGGTTTTTTGTGGTTTTTTAAATAGGCAGCCAGTGAAGCAGTGTTGTGCCTGTTTTCCGTTTGGATATTCCAGCCGTAATTTATGTTGAAGGTGGCAATCTTCAAATCCGATTGTTCAGGCTGTTGTGATGTAGAACTAAATCCCATTAGACTGGAGTGCAACGGCCAGCCTACAGCTATGACAAAAACGATGACCAGGGCTGTGCGGTAGCTGGCGCGGTAGAGCAGCCAAATTAACAGAATAAAGTTGATGCCGAGAACTACTGGATAAGCGACGATGGCCACAATTCCCGCTGCAAGGTGGAGCGGATTGAGAAGGGGAGACAGATAAGTCAAAATGGTGATTAAACCCCAAATGGCGATCAGGCCCATTTTCCAGTCCCTCTTCTTTATTTCGGTTTTCGCTTTCAACCTTGGTTTTTACTTGTTTATCAAAGATAACTCTTTTCATCCGTATCAGCGTTCAGAACTCGTATTATTTAAATTGAGCTTGTGTTGGATTTTCTGTTTCCCGGATTTTGCGCATGATGCTTTTGGCAGTGGGAATCACTGTTTTAATCATGCTGCAAAAAATTTTAATGCCGGTGGAGTTATTCCAGTTTCACAAATCTGTCTAAATTGCCCTTTTAAAATCTGAAATCATGAGTCCAGGTGAGCTTGAGTTACACAAAAAAATGATGGCCAGAGCGATTGAACTGTCTCAGAAGGGGATGAAGGCAGGAGACGGTGGTCCTTTTGGAGCTGTTGTAGCCCGGGGAGAGGAAATAATCGGGGAGGGCTGGAACC
>PWJP01000056.1 GCA_003559985.1 Saprospirales bacterium | reverse complement strand
AGTGCACCTCAAAATCCATGGGAGCAGTCAACCGGCCGTAATAGGAAGACCAAAAGGCGATCAGAGCCATTATAAAAAACACCACAAAGTAAATTCCACTGTAGCGGTACAGGTGCTTATTAGCTTTCAATAAAAACCGCCTCTTTGTTCTCCTCGGGGATCCAGTTGCCATATTTACATTTAGAGAAAAAATAACGGAATCCGGGAAATTGTTTTTACTTAAGTAAGTTTTATAGTGAAGCTATCCTGTAATAGATTTACACCTCCCGGCTGAATGCCTTTTCCTGCACCGGGGCACTCTCCATCTTTTCAAGTCTTTTGCAAATATTTTTCATGAGGTGAGGCCCGTGAAATATCATTCCGGTGATCAGCTGTAAGAGGTCCGCGCCGGCCTCCAACTTGTCGATGGCATCCTCAGCGGTTAGTATGCCGCCACATCCGATGATGGTGAACCTGTCACCCCAGTTCTGACGCGTTTTCCGTATCAAATCAGTGGAGCGGCTTTTGCAGAGGTTTCCACTCAATCCACCCCGATATTCATCAGGGGCTTCCTCAGGATGAGGTGCCTCGTCATAGTTTTTATTAAGATTGCCAATCACCACTCCGTGCAATCCTGCCCTGTCAATCACTTTGAGCATTTCATTAAAAGCCTCCCAGTCTTGATTGATCGGCATTTTGGCATACATGGGCTTATCGTGCTGAATGGTCTTTAGTCTTGTTAACAACTTCTCGAGCCTCTCCGGATTGGAAAAATCCTCTCCTCCGTGCACATTGGGACAGGAAATATTGATGGTGTAAAAGTCTCCCACCTTCTCTTCAGTCAGCCTTTTCAGCGAATAATAGTAGTCCTCAATCCCCTTTTCCAGGCCCACACTTTCGCGGTCATTTGTTTTGGCTATGCTGATTCCCAGTGCAAATCCCTCACGCGGCCGGGCATTTTTCAAGCGTTCAATAATCCTATCCACACCCTGATTCTTCAATCCCTTGTAAACCACCAAAGCCTCTGATTTTACCATTCTCTTCAACCGTGGTTTGGGATTGCCGGGACAAGGGCGGGCAGTAACAGACCCCACCTCTTCCGAGCCAAATGCCATATGGGGAAGGATATTTGATAGTTCACCGTTGTAATCAAATCCCGCTGCCAGTCCGATGGGGGTTCTATGGACCACCCCATCAACTTTCTTGGACAGTTTTTGTCCGGGATAATCGTAAAGTCTTCCGATTAGCCATCTGCCGACAGTAAACTTCCCCAAAAATCCTCCAAGACTTACGAATACCTTGTGGACCTTATCCGGGTCAAATAGGAATAAAACCGGTCTCAAAATTTTTCGATACAGGATTCCAATCATCTAAAGGAAAATTTTTTCATAAAACCAATCAGTAAACCGAAACAGGTAACATCATCAGAAAATGAAGTCGCTATTGACGAACAATCAGGAGTCAAACCTCAGGACCATTTTTTCGGAGAGCGCCACAGGCCGGACAGCAACAATTCTCGCATGAAGAAAAAGTCTTTTGGCGTTCGGTCGTACATTTTTTCAAACAGATCCTGGTGGTCCAGCAATTCGCGCTTCCAGTCTTCGCGGTCAATGGACATAATTTTGTCGAAGTCTTCCTTTGAAAAATCCAGCCCGGACATATCGAGGTCTTCATAAGAGGGCATCCAACCTATTGGGGATTCCACAGCTGAAGTTTTGCCATTGATCCTATCGACTATCCATTTTAGCACCCGCATATTCTCTCCAAATCCCGGCCAAATAAACTTCCCGTCTTTGTCCTTTCTAAACCAATTGACGGAGAAAATCCGGGGTGGAGCTGGGAGTTGGCGGCCAAATTTGAGCCAGTGAAGAAAATAATCGGCCATGTGGTAACCCGCAAATGGAAGCATTGCAAAGGGGTCTCTTCGTACCTTTCCAATTTCTCCAAAAGCTGCCGCAGTCATCTCAGAGCCCATGGTGGCCGCCATATAGACGCCAAAGTTCCAGTTGTAGCTTTGAAAAACCAGCGGCATGGTGGTGCTTCTACGCCCACCGAAAATAAAGGCGCTGATCGGCACTCCCTTCGGGTCCTCCCAGGCAGGGTCAATACTCGGACACTGTGAGGCAGGGGTGGTAAAACGCGCATTGGGATGCGCTACGGGGTCTCCGGATTCAGGGTCGTGGACTTTGTTTTTCCAGTTGATTACTCCCTTCGGTGGTTTATCGGACAGGCCTTCCCACCAGACATCGCCATCTTCGGTTATCCCCACGTTAGTGAAAATACTGTTTTCTTTGATGGTCTCCATGGCGTTGGGATTGGTCTCATAGTTGGTCCCGGGAGCCACACCGAAAAAACCGGCTTCCGGATTGATAGCATACAAACGGCCGTCCCCACCCTGCTTTATCCAGGCGATATCGTCCCCCACCGTGGTGATTTTGTATCCCTCAAATTCTTTCGGAGGAATAATCATTGCAAAATTCGTCTTTCCACAAGCACTGGGAAATGCAGCGGCGACATAGTCTTTTTTGCCATCGGGGTCTTCCATTCCGAGGATCAACATATGTTCGGCCAGCCACTGCTCGTCCCGGGCCATAGCAGAGGCAATCCTCAGAGCGAAACACTTTTTACCAAGGAGCGCATTACCCCCGTATCCACTTCCATAAGAGACTATACTTCTCTCTTCCGGATAGTGGACGATGTATTTTACATCCGGGTTGCATGGCCACTTCACATCTTCCTGACCCGGTTCCAGCGGAGCGCCCAGGGTATGCAGCGCCTTGACATACTCCCCGTTTTTACCAATTTGATCGTACACCTCCTTTCCCATGCGCGTCATAATCTTCATGTTGACCACCACGTATTCCGAATCGGTAATTTCAATGCCATATTTACTAATCGGGGAGCCCAGTGGTCCCATACAAAAGGGGATGACATACATCGTTCTTCCACGCATTGAGCCATCGAGAAGCGGCTGTAGGGTTATCTTCATCTCGCGCGGGTCCATCCAGTTGTTAGTAGGGCCTGCATCTTCCTCAAGGCGACTGCAGATATAGGTTCTGTCCTCTACCCTTGCCACGTCAGAGGGATCTGAAAAACAGGCGTAACTGTTTGGACGCTTTTCCGGATTCAACCGCCTGAAAGTGCCCTTCTCCACCAGCATGTCGCACAATTCATCGTATTCTTTTTGACTGCCGTCACACCAGAAAATCCGGTCCGGTTTACAAAGGTCAGCAACTTCCCCAACCCAACTTTTTAGTTCGTCGTGTATGAGATTCTCAGGCTTTTTCACTTCTTTCATCATTTAAAGTTTTGTGCAGTTAAAATCCGGTTTGCAAATCCTACAAAAGACAGCAACTTCCGCTATTTTTGATACAAATTTGATTGGTCCGCCACACCAATTGTAACCAGTCAACACTGACGATTAAAGACAGCGTTTTCCCGGCCTCCACAGGTACTGGAAATCATAAAAAGGCTTTTGTGGACTTTGCATCCACCATTCGGTTTTCTCCCCTCAAAGATATAAAAAAAATCCTGTATCTCATTCGGTTAAACTCCGGCATTTTCACTTATCAGATTGAAACTAATCACTACAATTTTCGGTCTTATATATTCCACGTCGCCCCTCGATACTAAATGCAGCCAATCCATTTGAGTTCAAAACAAATCCGGATTTACAAATGGCGGGTTCTGTAACCCAAACCATTGATCGTATGCTACTTACGTAAAAAACACCTTCCTTTTCAAGCTTTGAACCAAACTGAATTGTAAACCGGTTCATTACCTCGAAATCAAGGGAGTAAAATATTACAAACCGCTGTAAAATAATCTAATAACATTGGCGGTTTAGAAAAGTAGCGTATCTTTGTATTAATATTTTATCTAATTCATAACTTCTTACAAATGAAGAACCTTTTTGTTTTATCCATGATAGCATTGATGCTGGGTTCCTGTGTCTCACAGCGGAAATACGATGAGTTATTGGCAACTAATAAAAGTCTGGAAAACAGGGTGGACAGGCTTGAGAAAGTAAAGCAAGCCTACGACAAATTGGTCGTTGACCACGAAGCACTTGAAAGCGAACGGGACCGGTTGGCAAGAGAGAAATCAGAACTCGAAAGGAGGGCAGCCAGTCTTAGGGAGAATCTTGAAAAGTTAAACGCGGAATACGGATCTCTTCTAAGCCAGAACGAGGTTCTGCTGGCATCAGCTACAGAAGAAAGGCAGACCCTGGTAGAAGAGTTGGGCAAAAAAGAAAACGAAATAGCCCTGAAAGAGAGGAGTCTTGCACGGCTTCAGCGGGATCTGGACGAAAAGGAAAATGCCCTCAATAAATTGCAAGCTTCACTTGAGGAACGCGAAACCAGGATTAATGAACTTAACGATCAAATCAATGCCCAACGGGAAATTCTCGACAATGTAATGGCGGGGATTGAACAGGCGTTAATGGGTTTTTCCGATGCAGACCTCACAGTGACTCAAAAAGATGGAAGGGTTTATATTTCACTCAGCCAGCAACTTCTGTTTGAAGTGGGAAGTGACCGGATTGATGCCAAGGGCCGCGATGCGATCACCAAACTGGCCGAGGTGCTCAATGCCAATCCAGATATCGCTATTACCGTTGAAGGGCATACCGATAGCGACGGAAGTGCGGAGAGAAACTGGGACCTGAGTGTCAGCAGGGCAACATCAGTGGTAAAAATACTGACCAGAGCAAATGTGGAGCCCACCAGTATTACCGCTTCGGGTAGGGCGTTGTACGACCCGGTTGCTCCCAATGACACCCCTGAGAACAAAGCGCTCAATAGGCGTACAGAGATCATTCTCTCCCCTGACCTGAGCAAATTATTTGAGTTGGTCCAACGCGATTAAATTATTTCAGATTTTCCTGCGTTCAAAAGATGGTTTTCTGCCGCAGCTCTCTAACTTTGAGTCCGCAGTGGAACACCATCTTTGAACTTAAGGCATCGAATGTACCCATTACCTGGAAAACAAACTACCGATTTTCAGCACCTCCAATCCCCGACCGGCTGGAAATGGATGGTGATAGTGTGTTTCCTAATTCTTCCTTCGCTCTTTATTCACGGCCAGGACACCATCGTCCGCTGTGGAGCTGATGCTTTTCTTGAGGAAGCACTTGAGCTGCGTCCTGAGTTGAAAGAAAAAAGAGGGCTGATGGAGCTAGAACTTCAGAAGCACTTAAATGAACATCGAGCCGTACCGCGTACCACTATTACAATTCCAGTGGTTTTTCACGTCGTTTGGCACACGGATGAGCAAAACATATCCGACCTGCAAATTTACGATCAGCTTGAAATCTTAAACCGGGCATTTAGTATGCAAAACAGGAATTTGCATACAGTCCGGGGGCAGTTTCGCCATCTGATCTCCGATGTGCAAATCGAGTTCTGTCTTGCAAAAAGAGATCCGGATGGAATGCCTACAAACGGAATTACTCGTACACAAACTGATGTGGAAGAGATTGGAAACGAGAGGATTAATTTCACCAAAAGGGCCGTACATTTCTCTGAATACGGAGGCAAGGACCTTTGGGACCCGGACTTTTATCTCAATATTTGGGTTTGTGAGATAGGTGGGAACGTCCTGGGTTCTGCCACATTCCCCAACAGTGCGCCCTACCCCGAAGCCGAGGGTGTGGTAGTGGATTACAGGGCAATTGGAAGCATTGGAACGGGTGTGGAAAAACTGCCATTTGCGGATGGGGGCAAGACTCTGGTGCATGAAATCGGGCATTACTTCAATCTCTACCACCCCTGGGGGCCGGGCTCAGGCAGTTGCGATACGGATGATTTTGTAGAGGACACTCCCAATCAAATCGGCCCCTATCGCTCCTGCAGCAACGAAACTACCGAATCTTGTGGAAGCGAGGACATAGTTACCAATTTCATGGATTATCCGGAAGACCAATGCCTCGCCATGTTTACCCACGGTCAAAAAGAGCGCATGATCGCCAGCCTTGAATTGCACCGGCAAAAACTACTGGAAAGTGATGTTTGTAACCCACCGGGAGATCCTGCTGAGGAAAACACGGATTTGGCCCAAATACAGGTGAATTGGTTTTCGAATCCGCAGAAAATAGGTCTGTTTGCACCCTGTCAGGGCAACTTTTCTCTCGATATAGAAGTCTTTGACATGGCAGGTCGCCTGGTTTACTCGGAGCGCGCTAATTTTGGCCGGGCATACATGATTGGATTCGAGGGCTATCCTTCAGGCGTTTACATAATTTGTTTGAGAGATGACCAGGACCGCGAATGCAGTCAGGTAGTCGTTTATTGAGGGTCTAAAAATTGGAGGTCCAATCTTAAGAAATCAAAAAGTACTGCACCCAACCATTCTAAAGAGATATTAGCGGCCAAAATCAGTAATTTTGTCTATTCAAACTTATACCAACCTGCAGTGAAACTGCAACTTGTATTGGGAGAGGCTCAAAGTTATTTTCACCGGGCAAACTTAATGACTACCTTATTCCCTCAACAAGGAAAAAGTAACCATGTATGCCTTTGCTCTTTCCCAACTCCGGGAAAGCAAGGTCAAGGAACAGTTTACATGCTGCCCGAAAAAAAGAAATCCCCGCATAGACAGGGATTCAGGCAGGGGCTTTAGCACGTGGAGAATCGGCCAACTTTCTCGCCAATTCAAGAATGTCGCTTCGGTCGAGATTAACTACTCCACCATCAGGTCCGGGTTCAACGTGAAGGCTCACCACTTCGCCATCTACATATTTGCGAGCGCCAAAATAATTGCGAACGGTCTGCTCCTCAACTCCCAACTCTCCTGCAATTTTTTTGATACTTCCGGTAGGTAGAGCGTGCTTAATTCTCCTGAGCTCATTGAATGTTATCTTCATAAGAAAGAATTTTGGTCATCATTACAAAGGCATAAATTTAACATATTTTAACCTGTTGTCCAAATTTCCTTACCTATTTTTTAACATTTTTTTGGAGAAATCTTCATGGCCTAAAAAACCAATGCCTTCATGGGCCCTTTTACGGACATAAATCATTAAACAGCAGAATCAGGGAAGTTCCAGTCTGTACAATCTTGGCAGAATGCCATCTACCTCCTCAGCGGAGATGTAGAAGGTGCTGTCATTTTTATAGACGATTGCCTCCATTTGGCCGAGGGCAGAAAAAGAACCGAGGGTGAACATTCGTTTGGAGCCCGAAAGTGGGTGTCCATCTCCAAAATCATCGAGCAACCAAACCACGCAATTGTCATCCTTGTTGTACCCCACCAGAGCTATCTGACTCCCGTCGGCGGATATATCACCGCCCGTGATGCGATGCCCCGCGTTGAAATAAGCCAATAATTGAGCAGTGTGAGAACCTTCCTCAGCAGGTATTCTGTAAAGATTGCTCAAGGGATCCTTTCTGTGCTTCATAAAGAGATATAGATACCCATCGCGGTAGATCAGGGCTTCGCAATCCCAGTTGTGATTGTTGTTGGCTTCAAATACTTCCTGTTCCGGGTAGTAAAATTCTATCAGTCCCACGGTTGGAACTTCACCGGTTTCATGTCCAAAATCGAAGTCGGATTTCTTCACCATGTATATCCGCAGATTTTCCCGGTCTCCGGGGTTGTTTCCCATATCACCGACAAAAAGTATTTCATCACTTTGAGCCAGATCTTCCCAGTCCTCATTCTCCGCTCCCGTTACTTCGAAGGTGTTCAATACCAGACCAGATTCTGGATCAACTACAAAAAGTTCGTTGCTGTGGCCCCGGTCATTGTGAGTTATCAAGTGGTTTTCCAAAATGGCCAGGCCTGAGGTTTCTTCCACTGCGATATCGAGGAAGGTCAATAATTCGGGAGTAGCTATCTGCTCCTCAAATTCACAGTCTGAAAATCCGATAGCATCACTGTTGAAATTATTGGCTGCAGGATCTGCGCACTCGGGTGCTGAATTGTCATTGCAACTACTGCACATGATCAAAACAATAAACAGACAAAAAGCCAGCACCGATGAAGGTCTCCAAAAACACCTTCCAAAAAATATCCACAGCTTACTCTTCATCAAAAAACAGATTTACTTTGTCAACATTGGGTAGTTCTCGAAGTTCTGCAAGTAATTTAGGTGCCCGGGACTCTTTTTTGAGCATGATGTAGTACGAAAACTCCATTATCTCCCCCCGGTCATCTGTCAGATTTTTTACATTGACCAGATTGTACCTGGTCACATATTTCTCAATGGTTCGGTTGAAGAGCCCTTTTTCCACCTTTGAGCCGAGATGCACGATTTGCAGCAGGTACTCTCGCTTAGCGGGGTTTTCGGCGTACACAGCAGAGGCAATCATGAGTGAAAAACCGATGAATAAAGTCCCGGTCACCGCGATGGCGTACATACCCGCACCGCAAGCAAGACCGGCGGCGAGAGCAAAGAAAATATACATGATGTCCTGAGTGTCTTTTACAGCTGTCCGGAATCGGATAATAGACATCGCTCCCACCAAACCAAAAGCCCGGGCCAGGTTGTTTCCAATGACCATAATTACCAGTGCAGTAATCATTGCGAGCATGATTATCGATATCACATAGTGCGATGAATAACTCACGCCCTTGTAGGTCACCCGATAAAACAGACTTATCAAAATACCGCAGATTAGGGCTACCACCAGATTGGTGAGAGCTTCCGCCGGTGTAATTCTGAATATAAATATATTTTCAAGTTGCTCTTCCATAAAGTCTTTAGTCTCAAAAATTTAATACGCCAGTGGATGGCACCTGAATCCCTCCACATACTTAGAAAGTGCCTCTGCTTTTAGGTCAAATTCCCAAACTACAGCTTTGGCCCAGGATGGCATCGGCGGGT
>PWJP01000135.1 GCA_003559985.1 Saprospirales bacterium | reverse complement strand
CAGTGTTCTACATTGTAAGTTTCGAGAGCCCGCAAGGTCCTAACTGCCTGACTGACCGACCAGGCCTGATTGGCGTCCAAACGAAGGGGAATATCCACACCAATCGATTCCCTGATGGTCCTTATCCGCGCCACATCAGACTCAAAGGGACCACCCAGTTTCACCTTTATGGACCTGAATCCCATTTCCAAATAGCGGACAGCTTCTACCGCCATATTAGCCGGATTTCCAACCGATACGGTTCTGTCACTCCAGAGCGGGCCGCGGTTTGTGCCGCCGAGAAATCGATACAGAGGCAGATTTACAGCCCGCGCATTCAGATCGTAGAGCGCCATATCAAAAGCGGATTTAAGGGCGTAATTTCCCGATAACAGCCCATCCAACTCTCCCATTCGGGCTTCTATCTCCCTGCAATCCCTACCTATCCACAAGCGAGAGAGTAAAGGTGCCAGCGCCAGTTGCCCCTCCAGCATTTCACCGTTGATAAACGAGTAAGGTGAGCACTCACCCTGACCCTTCAATCCTCCATCTGTGCGAATCTCCACAAGGAGGTTCCGCGCGTGGGTAATGGTTCCAAGACTGATTACAAACGGCTCCTCAAGTGGGATCTCCAGTGGATAGATTCGTATTTCTCGTATTTTCATTTCATTGATCTTTTTCTACGCGGTTACAAATGAATTCCCCTTGGGTCTTTGCTTTACAACCTAATATTCCGGGTAATTGGCCTACCGGCGCTTTCCTGCAAATATGTGAATATTTTGGTGAATGGGGGAACGGGTTCACATGCTGTCGCCTTATTGTCTATTTTGCAAACCACCAATCCCCTCACCTCCTCTCCTATTCAAATATCCGTCTGTCAAAAGGGAATTTCACCCTTTCCACTATTGAGATGTCTTTAAAACCAGTATGACTGGGATTGATCAAAATATTGTAATCCCCTTTAGTAACTGCGGATGGCACCTTCATTGCGCAGTATTTGTTTTCAGAGACAAAATGGTCGCCGACTTTTTGAGTAGAACGGAGATGGGGGAAATTGTTCCAGCCTTCAGGAACCTCAATTTCGTTTATCTTTTTTATCTCGAGGTCATCAGGGATATCCAGGGTGAGCATCATATAATCATCAGGTAAGGTTGCCAGAGTCAAATGAACAGCGACTTCAGCCATGGCAAGCGACCTGTTGGCCGCCGTATAGACCAGTTCCACGCCCTGTGAATTCCAACGAACACCTCTCATCGCTGCACCCCTGCCGGAAATTTGGTCAGCGTACTTTTCCCTGGTGAGTCTGAAGACTTTCACTTACACCAAAATTCCGTGATCAATTCGGATCAATTCACTGGTCACCAATTCCCTGCCGTAAGAATCCTTCAGCAAGTCGATTGGCTTGACCTTCCCCAGAGCGTGATTTGGAGAATTGAGCCACAGCTTGAGCTTTTTTATACTGCCAAATACGTCGATTCCTATCCTGATAACTTCAGCAATACCTATAATTTTCTCAGCATGGATAGACTTGAAAAAATGGTTCGGGTCTTTGCGGTATCGCTGGAGGGATTTCTGGGATATGGACAAGAAGGTGGCCCATTCACTTTCAGAAAAAGTAGAGTACTTTTGAATCAATTCAAACAGCGAGTAAGGAATTCCGGTACGTATAGCTGATACAATTAGCATTTTATCATTCAATAACTCATCAAAGCCTATGTTTTTACTTGCATGCAGCGAATAACTTTTGCCTACATGCTCCTTAAAATAGACTGCAATTGATTCATTCAACATATTTTCTACTTCTGCAACAGAGTAGGTCATAATTAATCTTGTTTGAGTCTTTTGTCTAAAAAAATGAGACAAATGTCTAACACCCCCTCTCATTTATTTGTTCCCTTTGCTCTAATTTACTTCTCGGAGATTGAAATCTTTAAGTAATTTATCCAATTCCGGGGTTTAAAAGCATACTTAAGTCCTGGAGTTATCCCCCAGGTTACCGGCAAAAAAATAAGTGTGCATTTGCAATCTATATCCAATTGTTTGAATAATTTTGCTGTGTTTAAAATATACCGCTCATTTGTGCGTAAAATAAGCTGGACAGCAGGGGGTCCATGAGATTGCGTATTGGGTGTAGTCCCCGCCACCTATCTCAGACTAAATCCCCATAATATATTTTAGGATAAGCCAATATTAGAATAAAAATCTTGTAAATAAATGACTTTAACCAAATCAAGTTTCACTTTTAAAAGTAATAAGGTTATGAATACGCTGTTGTTTTTACTACTGATGGCGGGTTTCGCAGCTTGTAGCGAGGAAGCCGGGGGAGAGGCCAATTCTCCTGAAAATGCTGAAGAAGTTTCGGCTGAAATGCATGGCGGTGAAGCACATGACCCGGATATTGAGCTCGAGTATGATCCGGCTGATCACATTCCGACTGACTTAGAAGCAACTCATTCTGATCGCGTGAGAATTGAAGTCCATGTGGAGGGGTTCAATAGCGGGGGCACTGCTAATCTCATCGGTCAGATCGGTGAAAACCGTTATCTCGCAGACACGGCCGTAATTGATGGCCAGGGGCGAATTGTCTTCGAAAGAGACGAACCCTACCGCGAGGGACTATATACTGTTGCCCTTCCTACCAACCGGGGGTTTCACGTAATTCTCTCTGAGGGGCAAATGGATGTGTCGTTCAGTACGGTCAACGGACGTCTGGTCGAGGATATGGAGGTCGGTGAAGGCAATTTGGAAAATCAACTCCTCTATTACAATCTCAAGTACGATCGTGTCAATCGCAACCAGATTGACAGTATCAACCGGCTAATGAACCGCCTGGAAGAGGGTTCACCGGAACACGAGGCGGAGCGCGAGGTCAGAGATAGATTGGCAGCGGAAAGAAGAGCTCATGTTGCCTTTTTTGATAAGCACTATCCTGACAAGCTCTTTACCAAATACAAAGTGGGTGGCCAGAACCCTGTAGTGAGGGATGTCATGAACGAGGACGGAACACCGGATCGAAGGAAGCAGGCCTACTACTTCAGAAATGAATTTTGGGACAATGTGGACTTCAGCGACCCCAGACTCATGAATACCCCCATTATCATTAACAAAGTCCGCAGATACATGGACGAACTCGTACCCCAGAATGCTGACTCCATCAACAAGTACGCCAGTTTACTCATGGACAGAGTGCTGGATCACCCCGAGTACTATCAGTTTTTTGCCAACTGGATCACCATGAACTTCGACCACAGAGAAACCACCATTATGGATCCGGAGGCCGTGTATGTACACATGATTCAGAATTACTTTACAGAGGATCGCGCCTTTTGGGCTGATGCGGCCACCATCCAGGGTCTTCAGATGCGGGCCAGTGAAAAGGAAAACAGCCTCGTGGGCAATAAAGGACCTGATGTCAAAGCCAAGGGACCGGATGGCAATACCCACTCTATCTACGAAATGGATGCCGACTACATTATTGTTTACATGTACAATCCCACCTGCGAAAACTGTAAAAAGGAAACTCCGAAACTGCTCGAATGGTACCGCGAATGGCATCCCGAAGCAGATGTTTTTGCCATTGCCATTGATACCGATGACAGAGAGTGGAAGGAGTACATCGATCAGGCCAACATCCACGACTGGGTGAATGTGTTTGACCCAACCAACAGGGCGATTTACAAGACTTACTACGTCAATATCACCCCGGAAATTTACGTGCTCAATCCAGAGCGTGAAATCATTGGCAAAAACCTCAAGACCTTCCAGCTTGAGACCATTATCAACCGGGACAAAGAGCGGCGTGAAGCCATGTGATCACCGGAGGCAGTCAAAAAATATTTTTATGGAAATGGGCGGAATTTGTTTCTGCCCATTTTTTTATCCCCTTACAAAGCACCTCTTTAGACCGCAGCCCGGTTTGAGCAAAACACCGCACCGTCAAGGTTCAATCCGGAATCCACGAGGCCCTCTGCAGTGATTTTCGTCCAAACTTACTTCTGATCTCATCAATTTTCCGGAGCAGGTCCATTTCCCTGTCGTGGTCTTCAAAAAGCTGTAGCTGTGGATTGCCCCGCACCAGACCGGAAAATCTCAATCCTATGAGCCGGATAAGTTGTCTTCTCGTGTAGAGTGCGTCGAATAACTCCCGGGCATTTTGCGCGAGCGTTTTATCACTGTAGGTGAGGGGTATTTTCTTTTGACGGGAGGTGGTATTGAAGTCTGCGTAGCGTATTTTAACCGTCACGCAGGAAGTCATTTTTCCCGACTTGCGGAGTTCGTATGCCAGGTCTCCGGCCATGGCAGCGAGCATGGACCGGATGCGCCCGATATCGAGGGTGTCGGTTTCAAAAGTCCGCTCCGAAGATATGGATTTGCGCTCGGAATGGGGCTCCACCGGTCTGTTGTCAATTCCGTTGGCCCGCTCCCAAAGTTTGTGTCCATTCCGGCCGAATTCTGTACGCAAAAGGGGCACGGGTATGCGCGCCAGTGTCTCGATCTTACGCACTCCCATAAAGCTCAATCTCGAAGCGGTTTTTTCGCCCACACCCGGTAGTTTTCGGATGTGGAGCGGTGCCAGAAAAGGTTTTTCCCGCCCCCGATCGACCTTCATGCTTCCGTTGGGTTTTGCCTCATCGGTTCCCACCTTGGAGACCAACTTGTTCGTTGAAAGCCCGAATGAAATGGGTAAGCCAGTCTCCCGAATGATTTTTTGGCGCAACTCGCCTCCCCACATATAACAGCCAAAATAGCGGTCCATCCCACTGAGGTCTATGTAAAACTCATCGATGGAAGCTTTTTCGTAGAGCGGGGACTCCTCCTGTATTATCTCAGTGACCATGGCCGAGTGATTGCTGTAAGCCTCCATGTCTCCCCTCAGAAAAATGGCATCCGGGCACAAATAGCGCGCCATTTTGATCGGCATAGCAGAATGAACACCGAATTTTCTCGCCTCGTAACTGCAGGAGGCAACCACTCCCCTGTTGGAACTCCCCCCGATGATCAAGGGCCTGCCCTCCAACTTCCGGTTGCGGAGTCGCTCCACTGACACAAAAAAGGAGTCCATGTCCATGTGTATCACCGCCCTTTCATACATATTGTTCTATTTTCAAACAAATATACGACGCATAACCAAACAAAGTGTATTCCGGTTGAAAAAAATAACAACTGACCCAAATATCCCCATAAAAAACCACTCAGGGAATACATAAAGAAAGGACAGGTGTCAATGGTTATTAGAGAGCAGTGAACTGGGGGTACACTGGTGCAGTTCGCGAAATTTTTTTGTGAAGTAATTGCGGTTGGGAATACCGACTTTAATAGCTACCTCACCCACGTTGCCAGCACCGTTTTGCAGCATATCGCGTGCGCGAAAAAGCCGGTAGTTGCGGATGTATTCGCTGGTGTTTCTGCCCGTTATGGCCTTTATTTTCCGGTGCAACTGGGTTCTGCTCAAAAACATGAGTTTGGCCAGGCCTTCGGTGGTGATATCAGAGTTGTCCAAATGTTCTTCTATCAGCGAATCAAACCGTTTGAGAAACTCGGTGTCCCTGGAGGAATTGGCATCGGGCAGTTTATTGGCAGTGTTCGCCTCAAAAAGCTCGGGACTGTTGGTTACTTTCTCTATCAATCGACGGCGGTTGTAGAGCAAATTTTGGGTTCGCACCAACAACTCCTCCAACTCAAAGGGTTTTGTCAGGTAGTCATCCGCCCCGGTTTTGTACCCCGACAGGCGCACCTCCCTGCCGGATTTTGCGGTCAGAAGTAGGATGGGAATATGCGAAGTCAGTTCCTGGTCTTTCAGCAGTTTGCACAGTTCGATACCGTTAATATTTGGCATCATCACATCGGAAATGATAATATCGGGAAGCTGGGAGGTGGCCATGTCCAGACCCTCTTTTCCGTCCCTGGCACAAATGACATTGTATTGTTCACTGAGTTCCTGACGCATATAATTCATCAGTCGTGCATTGTCCTCCACTAGTAAAAGCAGGCATTTATCCGAATCTTCAGTAGGTGTGGTATTTGTAATTTTCTCAGTCCGGGACTTTTCCACCGTGGATACCGTGATTTGCTCTGCGTCTGCAACAGCCTCAGCTGAAATAACCGGGAACCCCACTTTGACAGTAAATTCAGCGCCTTTGTCTGGTGCACTGTCGCATTTAATGGTTCCCCCCATGAGATTGATAATCTGCTTAGAGTAGGAGAGTCCAACTCCGGTCCCTCCAGTGCCCCCGGCGGTCTCCTCAAGCTGAAAAAATCGCTCGAATATTCGCTCCCGGTATTCTTCCGGAACCCCGGGCCCGGTGTCACTTACGCGCAGGGTGATATTTTGCAAATCGCCACTTTCATCGGGCTCAGTATCCAAAGCCACATGTACTTCTCCACCCGGAGGGCAAAATTTTACAGCATTGGAGAGTAAATTATCAATTACGTGGCTGAATTTGTCGTGATCAAACAGAAGCCATACTCCATCCTGCGGAATTTCTGTAATTACTGTCAAATCCTTTTCGAAGCCAAGTGGGTAAAAATCTTCCACCGAATTGGCGACCAACTCTGCAATATTGCATTTGCCTGGCTGGAGTTCCAATTTTCCGCTTTCAAGTTTGGATAGGTCAAGGAGCTGTTGAACCATGCCCATCAAATGCATGCTGTTTTTTTCTGCCCGCCTTGCATAGTCAATAAGCCCGGGTTCATTCAGGTTTTTCTTTAGGCGTCGCAACGGTTCAACTATGAGCGTGAGCGGAGTTTTAATCTCGTGGGTTATATTTGTAAAAAAATCACTTTTGAACTTGTCTAATTCCAGTAGGCGCTGCTTTTCCCGTTGCTCGTAGGCAATTTTTTGCTTCATTAAAGCTCTATTGGACTGAAACCGGATAACACCGTAAACTCCCATAATAAAGAGCAGAGCATACAATACCCTCGCCGCATTGGTATTCCACCACGGAGGTTTGATCTCAAAACTAAAAACCGCCGATTCCTCCGACCACAGCCCGCTGTTGTTGGTTCCTTTTACACTGAAGGTATATTTTCCGGGAGCCAAATTGACATAGGAAACCTCCTGGCCGTGCTCACTTTCCATCCAGTCGGGATTGAGGCCCTCCAGGCGGTAGCGGTACAGGTTTTTTGCCGGTGCATTATAGTCCAGGGCAGAAAACTTAAATGCCACCTGATTCTCATCGTGACTCAGGATGAAGTTGCCCGCCATTGTTTGTGCATCCAACCTTTGATTGTTTACCCGGACTTCGGTAATTTCAATCCGCGGTTTGACCTCGTTCAGGGGGATTTCATCCGGGTGAAAAACATTGACTCCGTTGACACCTCCAAATGCCAATAATCCACCGGGGGTTTGGTGCAGGGAAGTGTGATTGAATTCAAAATTCTGGAGACCCTCTTCGGGGGAGAAATTGGAGAACTCCCCTGTTGAACGTATATACCTGGAAAGTCCGCGGTTTGTGCTCATCCACAGATCATTCTCACGGGGCAAAACTCCGTAAACCACATTGTTTGCCAAACCATCCCGGATGGTGATCCGCTCTGCTCGCTCTTCCTTGATAAACCACTTATTCAGACCTCCTCCCCGGGTTCCCAACCACAAAATCTGGTCATTATGGGGATCCTTTGCAATATTAAAGATAAAATTTGCACCGAGACTCTCCGGATCCCCCGGTCGATGCGTGTAGTGGCTGTAACCAACTATTTCACCCCCATTATCAAGATCAAATTTGAGCAAGCCCAGTGAAGTTCCCAGCCAGAATACAGAGTCACGGGTTTGGATTAGCGAATTGATCAACATAGTCTCGGTTTCTGCATCCAGGATGTTGATAAGGTTGTAAGTATCAATTTCACCGGTTTCGGGGTCCAGTCGCATTAGATATCCGTCGTCTGAGTTCATCCATATCTTCCCGGCCAGGTCCTTAAATATTTCAGTGTATTTATCTGTCCTGCGTGGAAAATGGAAATATGAAATCTCACTTGATTCACGCGGATTTACCATCGCGAGTTGCGTGGAATGTCGGCCGGTTGCGAGATGAAACCAGTAGTTGCCCCCGGAATCAAAAAGCATGTTGTGGCTCCGCAAAAGCTCTGTGCTGAATTCCCCGGGATTCAATTTCTCCAGTGTGGTTTTATCCAATACGAATTGGTTCACATTGTGTGTAATAAACAACCTACCGCGGTCGTCGCTTTCAATAAATCGGAGTGAATGTCCCTCCAATCTGTGACCTAAAAGCCTTCTGGTGGGGTTGTATTTTAACAAGCCGTAACCCGAGGTTGAGAACCAGGTCAGGCCTGAGCGATCTGTAAAGATATTGCTGAAATAATACTTTTCGCTGGTACCGGTCAATTCCCGGATTTTGGTAAGAGAGCCGTCTTCACCCGGTCGAAAAAGACCAACGTAGTATCCACCGATCCTGAAGATTCCGTCTTCGGATTTTTCAAAACCAATAGCGCCTGCCCGCGCCGGTAGGTCAAAATTATGATGAGTTTGTCCCGAGGGAGTTAT
This sequence comes from Saprospirales bacterium, assembly GCA_003559985.1. Taxonomy (GTDB): domain Bacteria; phylum Bacteroidota; class Bacteroidia; order Chitinophagales; family Saprospiraceae; genus PWJY01. Next base: position 335 of record PWJP01000135.1, on the reverse strand, counting down.
GCTAGTAAGGGATTGCGGGCGAATCAGCCACAAATGTCCAAAATCGTCGAGAGTGATATTAAAAACGCCATCCTGATTGTACGCAATACCCTCGTTGACCGATTCATCAAAATAAATGTTTTCCGGTTGATTAATATCTTCACCGCGCCAAAGGCCCTTTTCTGTTCCAATGTAAAATGACTCATTTGAAAATAAACTGGAATAAACGTCTTCCCCGGAAATGACCGGTATAATGGACAGGCTCTCAATAATCTCATTTTCCAGCAACTGACCCTGTTTAAATCCTTCTGGAATTTCAATGATATCCAGACCAAGATGGCTTCCCACCCAAATAT
>PWJP01000073.1 GCA_003559985.1 Saprospirales bacterium | reverse complement strand
CTTCTAAGCCGATCAAAGCGGGGACCAAGGTCAAAAGGATTCGACTTACCGATGGCGATCACAATATCGATTGCAAAATTGAGGGTTTTGGTGCCGTGGGCTTGAAATCTGAGTTTGTGAAGAAGGCATAAGACCAGGGCGTTTATGAAAAAGGGCGGCATTTATTTCGAGCCGGCTTAAACCCGCAAAAACTTTTAAAATCAACGGGCTAGAACTCAGGGACACAACCCCTGGCGATTGATCTCTCTCCACAAAATTGACCTAATCAAAAGCAAACACATACACTTCCCCTCTCAACAGCTGCATTCAATTATATTTAGAATAAAATTTCCTGTTAGCCATATTATTCAACAAAATACACCATTTTTTCAAAAAACAAAGCAATAAAAGAACCAATCCGGCATTTTACCTAATAAAATCCAATGTATGACAACCACTAAAAAACACGATGAACAAATGGCTAAAATGACCTTTGCTTCGGTTTATCCGCACTACGTCAACAAAGTAGAACGCAAGGGCAGGACCGAAGAGGAATTGCAAGAGGTCATTCAGTGGCTCACCGGATTTGACAGCGAAAAACAGCGGGAGTTAATCGATGAAAAGGTGACCTTCAAAACCTTTTTTGAAAGGGCTAAACTGAACCCCAATGCACCCCTAATCAAAGGGGTCATCTGCGGTTATCGAATCGAGGACATCGAGACTCCGGTCACGCGACAGGTCAGATACCTGGACAAACTGGTCGATGAACTGGCCAAAGGGCGCAAGATGGAAAAGATTTTGCGCAGCGCCTGACAACCACCAATACCTTCTATCCTGAACATTGGGAACTGGGACTGAATTGGACTGAGGATGTCACCTTCAATTTCCCGCTCCACCGCACTTTCATCTCATTTGCAGTAGAAAGAATACATCGGACTGCCCGCATCGATTCTTTTTCCTTACTTTTGCCCCACAATCTGCGCAAATGCTGAAGAGTCTTAGCATAAAGAATTACGCCATTATTGACCGGTTGGAACTCCAGCCTTCGGAGGGCCTAAATGTGCTCACCGGAGAGACCGGAGCCGGCAAATCCATTTTGCTCGGTGCACTGGGTCTTGTACTCGGTCAACGGGCCGACCTCGGGGTTTTGAGAAATCCGGAGGAAAAATGTGTGGTCGAGGCCATTTTTCAGCTCGCCGATGACAAACTAAAGCCTATCCTTGAGGATAATGACCTGGATTTTTCAACAGAAATGATACTCAGACGAGAAATCCTACCCGCCGGCAAGTCGAGGGCTTTTGTAAACGACACCCCGGCCCGGCTAAGCCTTTTACAACAAATTAGCTCCCTGCTTGTGGATCTGCATCAGCAGTTCTCCAGCCTGGACATCTACCAGCAAAACTACCAACTCAGCCTCGTGGATGCCATGGGAAACAATGAAAAATCGCTCCGAGATTACCGCGAAATTTTCAACACCTGGCAATCGAAGAAGAGGGAACTGGAAAAACTCAAGCTGCGGGAAGCAGAGGCAACCAAAGAACACGATTTTGTGGCTTTTCAATGTGAAGAACTTCAGGAGTTCGGGCTCCGGGAAGGTGAAAAAGAGGAACTGGAAGAGCGATTGCACACCCTGGAAAACTTTGAGGGCATCAAACACGCTCTCAGCAAGGTTGAATCCGTGGTGGAAAATTCACCGGCATCGATGGAATCACAAATAAACGAACTGCTCAGGGAAATGCGCGCTTTTTCCGAAATGAACCAGGAGATAAAATCACTGGCTGAAAGACTGGAATCTGCGGCGGTGGAATTGAGTGACATTTCCAGAGAGGCCTCCCTGCTGAACGAGCAAATGGAGCACAACCCCGGTGAAGCCGAAACCACCCGCCAGCGACTCGATGAGTTAATCCGGTTGATGAACAAGCACCAGGTGGAAAGTGAGGAGGATTTGATCGTACTTCAAGCAGATTTGGAGGAAAAACTCAAGTCCTTCGACTCAGTTTCGGAGGAAATTTCAGCTCTGGAGGAAGAACTGGCGGACTGCAGAAAGCAACTACAGACCAGTGCAGACAAACTGAGCGACAAGCGAAAACAGGCCGCGGGTAAAATGGAGAAGGAGACCATGAAAATTCTCCAGACGCTTTCCATGCCCCATGCGCGCCTTAAAATCTCAATTACCCCATCCGGTGAACCCCGTGCAGATGGGATGGATGAAGTGGAATTCCTCTTCTCCGCCAACAAGGGGGTCGATTTTAAAAACCTCAGGGATGTGGCGAGTGGAGGTGAGATAAGCAGGTTGAATCTCGCGATAAAGTCCATCATCGCGGGGCGGGTTCACCTGCCCACTTTGATTTTTGATGAGATAGATTCGGGAGTGAGTGGTGATGTGGCTTTGAAGATGGGGCGCATTTTGAAAAAAACGGCCTCGGAACACCAGGTAATCGTGATCACCCATTCTCCACAGGTAGCTGCTTGTGGCTCCAATCACTTTTTCATATACAAAAAGAGCGACACCAAACACACTCAGACGCACCTCAAGCAGTTAAATGGAGAGGACCGACTTCACCACATTGCCGTGATGCTGAGTTCGGATCCACCCGGTCAGGCAGCCCTGCAAAATGCAAGAGAATTATTACAAATGAATAATTGATAAAAATATGGCTCACAATTTATTACAAGGAAAGAGAGGAATAATTTTCGGTGCTTTGGACGACCAGTCCATCGCCTGGAAAGTCGCGGAACACTGTGTGGCAGAGGGTGCGAAAATCACCCTGACCAATGCCCCGGTTGCACTGAGGTTTGGAAAAATTCAAGCCCTGGGGGAGCAACTCGATGCAGAGGTCATCCCCGCAGATGCGACCAATATGGAAGACCTCGACCAACTCATCGATCAGTCGGTCGAAAAACTCGGAGGGAAACTCGACTTCGTACTCCACTCCATCGGCATGTCGCTGAATGTGCGAAAAAAGCGGGAATACACCAATCTGAAACACGACTGGATGCTAAAAACGCTGGACATTTCGGCCCTGTCATTTCACAAACTCATGCAGTCTCTTTTGAAAAAAGACGCCATGAACGAATGGGGCTCCATACTGGCATTGAGCTACATCGCCGCGCAGCGTGTCTTTCCCGATTACAACGAAATGGCGGAGGCCAAAGCCTTGCTGGAATCCATAGCACGGAGCTTCGGCTACCACTTTGGCGACCGCAAAAAAGTGCGGGTAAATACCATCAGCCAGTCCCCCACCTGGACCACAGCCGGTAGTGGGGTAAAGGGATTTAAGCAGTTTTTTGACTACGCAGAGGAGATGTCACCCCTCGGCAATGCCACCGCAGAGGAATGCGACGATTACTGTGTGTTTTTGTTCTCAGACCTCAGCAGGAAAATCACCATGCAGAATTTGTTTCACGACGGTGGTTACTCGGCCATGGGTATCAATCCCGCTGTGATGGATGACGTCGAGTAAATTCCGGACCCATTGAGCAGTTTTATAATCGGGCACGATGTGTTGAAACCGAACCGCACCAGATCGAAATTCCTGTTTCGCTGTTTTTGTACGACGGCGGCCTTGCTGCTCATTCCCTTGCTTTTGACGGGACAGGACAGACCTCAGGCACCGGCATGGGACCCTGCAGCAAATGAAAGGGAGACAGAGACTGAGACAGAAAATGATACTATTCCAATGCTGGAGCGCCAGGTGGAACCGGATACCCAGTACATCATGTACTTTCAGTTTGATCAACCCTTTCAAAGGCACGACCTGTTAGACGACCCCTACAGGGACAGGGATTTGCATTTTGACCCGGCGAGAAGCGGGGGATGGGAAGAGGCCACCACAGGCCATCTCGGCGGACCGACACGCCCCATGATTTTGGAGCCCGACCGGGAGATTGGATTTAGGACGGGGATAAATGACTACCGGTTTTACTGGAATAAAATAGAGGATCAGCGGTACTACCATCAGTACCGGCCTTACTCCAACCTGATGTACGCCCAGGGCCCCGTTCAGGACCAAAACACCACCCTGGCGATGTTCAGCACGAGCTTTGATGACGGGGTAAATATCTCCATCGATTACCGGAGGATCAATCACGAGGGCAATTACAACCGCCAGCGAAATTTTCAAACCTACATTTCCGCCTCTCTTTCCAACAGCAGTGAGGACGGCAAGTGGCACAATTTTGCCACCTTTTTATCCAATGCGGTACTCGCCTGGGAAAACGGGGGCATTACGACTGATACCCTGTTCCGGGGAGAATTTTTCGAGGACGATCGCACCCTCATTCCCGTTTTTTCAGAAAATGCGGAGAGCAGGCAACAACACCGCGCGGTCTATTTCTCCAATTACCGGCTCATTCGCGACGCAGAGATTTTCGGACTCCGATTACCACTATACGCCAATCACTACATGTCTTTTAGCAATCGATTTTTCCGCTACACCGACAGCAGTCCCGACCCTGAATACTACGGCGATTTTTTTCAGTTGCCGGCTGGATTCAGGCGATTTATGGAAGTAGGCACCATGGAACAGCGGATAGGAGTGACCATTGGGGACATCTTCAATTTTGAGCGCGAACGCGTCTCCAACTTCCTGACCGTCAATTTGCGCTGGGCGCGTCACAATGTCCGCTTTGACCCCGAATCATTCAAAACAAACGAATGGTTTCTGTCTGCCAATGCAGGATTGAGTCCCGGCGATCTATTTTTCATAGAAGCTTCCGGTGAACTCGGCATCATTGGCGATGCGGCCGGAGATGCTTTTTTAAATGCCAGGGCCGGTCTGGAGGGCTCTGAATTGAGCTTTTTCGGTGAACTCGACTACCTGCGAAGGGGCCCTTCTCTGATCGAAACCCGCTTTCCATCTCTGGAAGGATACGTGTACAACAATGACCTTCCGGCATTCACTCACACTGTTCTGGGAGGGGGAATAGAATGGAAGCGACTTAATTTGAGGGCGGGATTTAGGCAACACCTGCTCTTCAATCTGCCCTATTTTGAGGAGGATGGAAAAAGCAACTACGTCGATGAAACACTGGCCATCCCTCAGTTAAGGGCTGCTTTCAAACCCAATTTGGGACCAATTATCCTGCATTCCCATTTTGCCTGGCAACAGCAGAGTAGGCGAGAACTGGCAATGCCATCCCTGTATTTTAAACAGCGCGTGGCAGTCACCGGCACTTTGTTTGAAGAAGCGCTCGAGTATCAACTGGGTCTGGATGGATTGTTTTTCCGTGGATACAGTGCCAGTAGTTACTTTCCCGCCATCGGAAACTTCACACTCTCCGACCGGGATTTGGACGATACCTTCCGCGGAGAACCCTGGCTCGCCATTCGCATCCAATCATTTGACGCCATCCTGCGATTTGAAAACTTCGGCTACATCTTCACCGACCGCATCGACTACCAATTTGACCGCTATCCCCTACCCGACCTCCAATGGCGCCTCAAACTCCGCTGGCAACTAAATGATTGAGGTTTTTCTACTGCTAATTATCTCTTTTTAATTACTGTAATCAATAGAGAATATCTAAACCAGACGGATGTCTATTGGATACTTCCCCTACCTGATTTTCACCCCAAAATCCTTTGCGGCCTTTGCGTGAAACCCCTTTCCTAAAGACTTGAAATGGAATACAGCTGCCAGAAAACCACCGAAACGACATGCGCCAGCGAATTCCTCTAAATGAAAATAACCCGATAAAACTGATAAAAAGCAGGATCCAATGAACTAACGGCTTACACAGCCATTCGCCATCAGCTTGCCCCCCCGCCAAAGCATTGGGGGCAGGCGACGCTTTGGGGGACCATCAACCATTGGCCAATGAGGCCATCAACCAACCCGCCATCCGCCATCAGCCAATTGTTTCTCGCAAAGCCTCAAAGCCGCAAAGGAAGACGCAAAGAGGGGAACATCAAAACAGATTTCACCAGGGAAAATCCTCCAAATAAATAACCCCGATATAACCAATATGATGCAGGATACCTGGAACTTACGTCGCAAACAGCCATCCGCCATCCGCCATCAACCATCCGCCGCTTTAGCGCAATAACACCACATCCCCCTGAAGCACCTCTACAAATCCATCATCGTGCTGAATTTCCATATAGTAAGCAAAAACCGCGGGGTTCATTTCACTTCCATTGAAATTGCCATCCCAGGCAGGCACGCTGTCCGGGTCAGTGACTTCTCTGTTGAAAGCAGCAAAAACCCGGTTGCCCCAGCGGTCGTAGATCTCAAATCGAAGGATTTCTCCCTCAAAATCGGGCGGGAAGTAGGGTCTGAATACGTCGTTGACACCATCCTCATTGGGGCTGAAAGCATTGGGGAAGTAAATGCCCCGCAATTGAATTGGGATCAGGGTAATAGAGGCACTGGCAGAACAGCCCAGCGAATCCGTCACCGTGACCATCACATCCGTAGTGCCGGTGATCTCAAATTCAATTTCCGTACAGTCCTCACAATCCGTAAGGTCTTCGGGCAACCAATCCACCCTGAACGGGTCCACATTGGAATTGACCGTGAGGGTAACTTCTGATCCACGGACGATCTCATCCGGCTCAGCGATAATTTCTGCAGTGAGCTCTTCCGCGGCGAGAACAACCACCTGCTCCAATTCACAGTCTCCCGATTCCAGCCCGATGTTGTAACTGCCCACGGGAAGTTGAGTGAGCTGGTAGGGGACCTCCTCTATAAAGTCCACAAAGTCTCCATCTATGCTCAACTCAACAGGGAATTCCAAATTGGTGACATCTGTAATTTCAATCACTCCGGTCTCCACCTCCGGGCACGGAGGGTTGACGACATTGAATACAGCCTCAGGTTGACAATCAATGCATTCATCTTCAGTGAAAACTTCGCTGGTAAAACAAAACTGATTTAAAAGTGTCACCTCAAATTCTCCACCCTGTTCAATATTGAACACCCTGATGCTGTCTCCCGGGAGCACCTCAAAATCAGCCCCAAGGACATTAATAGAATTTGAATCAGCATTCTCGTAAACCAGCCAGGCTGTGATTCCCTGATCGCCGTCACAGTCCCATTCCACAATTTCTACAGTTGGGAAGGGAAGCTCAGTCACGATTAGTTCAAATCTTTCTTCGCTTCTACAGCTACTTATGGTATCAACCACTTCCCCGTAGAAAACTCCGGGGCCGGGTGGAATAAAATCACCACCGCTTGTTCCAATCAAATCACCTCCTTCCGGTAAGGTGAACCATTCCAGTATCTGATTTTCTTCAAGAGTCAGATTTGTTGCTGGTATCATACGTCCCTCACAGAAGCTGATCAGAGATGTGGTAACCGGCAATTCTATGGGAGGGCATTCACAGTCCGGTCCGGTTATGTTTTCAGTTAAACTACACGGGCCGAGAATCAACTCCAACTCCAGGTCTGTTGCACTGGGAATAGAATGCACCCTGAAGCTATCTCCTTCCATTGGCTCCAGAACTCCCTCACTGACCTCTATTTCATCGGCATTGGTGACCAAAATCACCTCGTAAACCTCTTCGTCAACGCACTCCACTGAAACCAACTCAAAATCGGGGGCAGGCAGTTCTTCCACTACCACAGGGGTTCTCTCATCACTGGTACATCCGGTTTGCGGATCCACGGCCTCGGCGTAATAAGTGCCCGGTGAAGAAGGCGTGAAGTTGGGGCTGTTGCCCACCAACAAGGTGCCATTTTCGGCCTGGTCGTACCAGTCCACGATCAATCCAGCATCCACCGTTACGATCATTTCAGGGATGTCTTCTCCCTCGCAGTATTCCAGGTCGCCGGCCGACACAGGGGCGGCAATAAAGGGACAACTGCAATCGGGTGCTTCCACTGTAAATTCGCGAGTACACCCGGTTTCCTCTAAAATCAGCGTCATGACCACATCCTCCTCAATGGGTATGTCCGTTATGAGTACTGTATCCCCTCCTCCGGGAATTACCTCTCCGGCGTTGACCGTGACCTCATCCGCATTGGTTCGGATTAGGACAAAATACAAATCCTCATTGATGCAGCCGGGTTGCAACAAGGGCAACCTGGGTCTTGGATTCTCGGAGATTTCAATGGAAACTCTCTCCTCTGAAACACATCCTGTGGCAGGGTCAAAGGTCTCCACGTAATACACACCCGGTGAAGTGGGCATGAAAACGAGTGTATCTTCAGCCAGTGGTTGGTCACTATCTTCAGAATCGTACCAATTGGCCGTAAATCCATTGCCTACTTCCACGGTCAGTTCAGGCATGGGCTGTCCCTGGCACACCACTGTATCACCGGGAGAAACCGGCGGATCGATTTCAGGACAATCGCAGACTGGTGGATCAAATTGAAACATCTGCTCGCATAGATCATTGGTATCCAAAATACTCATAACCAATTCGTGGTCAACCGGTATGTTTTCGATGGTAAATGAACCATCTGGGTTTTGAATGGTGTCACCCATTGAGAAAATGAAAAAGTTACCATCTGTCTCAAAGGTGAATGAATAAAACTGTCCATCCTCATCGCACTCTTTTTCGTAACTGAGAACCTCCGGCAAACTTGCCGCAAGTTCGACTGGCGTGCGCATTTCTGATACACAGCCAGTGGAAGTATCAACCGCTTCTGCGTAATAGGTCCCCGGCTCTGTAGCTAAGAAACTCGTGCTGTTTGTCAACAGGGTATCCATTCCGGTGGCACTGCCAAACCAATTTACTATAATTCCATCCGGCACTTCTACCACCAAATCCGGAACCTCAAAAGGCGGTTCGCATTCGGTGATATCCCCGGCAGAAACGGGTGGATCGACTTCAGGGCAATCACACTCCGGAGCCTCGATAATCAACAAATTCGTACACCCTTCTGTATCAAATACGGTGAG